>CAJXHQ010000074.1 GCA_913054485.1 uncultured Paracoccaceae bacterium | reverse complement strand
GGAGATTGCGAAGTGTACCGCGGGGATTGCACGAAACACGGTATGTATGATGCGGTGCTCTCGCCCGAAATCATCTGGAAGAAATGTGGTGCCTGCGACCATGTGTTCACCTCCGGGCACTTCACCCCTGAAGTAAGCGAGGTGATTTTTTCCCGCCTCAAGGATTCCCGGAAAGTCGGCTACAACCTCGAGCAAAACCGGAAGGTTTCCGCCAGGATCATCGAAAAGGTACTGCCCTACGCAGACAGCGGCCGTTGGCTGGATGTCGGATTCGGCAATGGAGCTTTGCTCCTCACAGCGCGGGAATTCGGATTTGAGCCTGTAGGGGTGGATCTTCGCAAGGATAATGTCAACGCGCTTCATCAGCTTGGGGTCGAGGCATATTGCGAGCAGTTGGAGAGCCTCGGCGGGATCGAAAAATGTTCGGTTGTGAGCATGATGGACGTGCTGGAACATGTCCCGCACCCGAAGCAGTTCCTGGCGGCCGCCCGTGACCTGATGGCAGATGGCACGCCGCTGGCGATTTCCATGCCGAATTCTGAAAGCCATCTCTGGGATTATGCAACGGCTTCCGGCCAAAACCCGTATTGGGGAGAGCTTGAGCATTTCCACAATTTCAGCCGGACCCGCCTCTATGCTTTGCTTGAGGAAACCGGCTTCAAGCCGGTCCGCTTCGGCCTCAGCGAACGTTACAGGATGTGCATGGAAGTCATCGCGCAGCGCGTCTGACCCAGGCTATTCATAACGCTGCGGAGAGGGCGGAATTGCCGCCACCTCCTTTGCGCCTACCATTGGGGTGTCACGCCACAGCTGGGGGCGCAAACCATGGCAGGAACACTTTACGAGAAATACGGCGGGTTCAAGACGGTCAGCCGCATCGTCATGGACTTCTACGAGGAGGCGCTGGACAGCGATGCCATTGGCGATTTCTTTGCTGATGTGGACATGCCGCGCCTCATTGACCACCAGACCAAGTTCATTGCTTCGCTGATGGGCGGCCCGGCCTCCTTCAGCGACGAGAGGCTGGCCATTGTGCACCGGCATCTGGGCATCAAACATTCTGACTTTGATGAGGTGGCCCGCATCCTGGCCGCGACCCTGGCAGAGCACGGGATGGACCCCAATGACATCGGCGAGGTTCTGGCGGCTGTCGAATCCAAACGCAGCCTGATCGTCGAGGCGGACACCGAATGAGCATCGCCGCCATCAACGAAAAGCTGCTGCGCTCTATCGGCGTTGGCGTGGCGCTGGTGCGTGCTTCGGATCTGTGCTTCCTGTTTCACAATGATCCCTTTGCCAAATGGTTCGGTGTACCGGAGAAGGGCCAGAGCCTGAGCACGGTGATCGGGGACCTTGAGGAAAGCGGCATCCGCGCCGTGGTTGAGGATGGCACGCCCTTCAATGGCGAGGTGCAGGTGAAGCTGAAGCGCCGCACGCTGGTGATTGCCGTCACACTGTCGCGTGCGCGCGAAGGCAAGCACACATTGCTGGTGGTGGAATGCCAGAACATCACCCGCATCCGCGAGCTGGAGGGCATGATTGACTGCTATTCCACCATGGTGGAGCGCAACACCCGCGCGTTGGAGCGCGAGAAGGAGCGGGTGGAGCGGCTGCTGCTGAACCTGATGCCGCGCTCGGTCTATGAGGAGTTCAAGACCTTCGGCGTGGTCACACCGCAGCTTTATGAAAACGTCTCGGTGGTAATGCTGGATTCTGTCGACTTCACTGAATTTGCCGCCCGCACCGATCCAACGGTCACACTGGGAGAGCTGAACGATATTTTCACCGCCTTCGACCGGATCACCGAACAATATGGCTGCGAGCGGATCAAGACCATCGGTGATGCCTATCTGGCGGTCTCGGGCATGCCGGATCCGGCGGTGGATCACGCCACGGCGGTGGCCCATTGCGCAGTCCGTTTCATCCGCTATCTGGAGCGCCGCAATCAGAGCCACCCGCATAAGTGGCGGGCCCGTATTGGTCTGGGAACCGGAGCGGCTGTGGGGTCGGTCGTGGGGATCCAGAAATATGTCTATGATGTCTTCGGGCCGTCGGTGAACATGGCGGCTCGCCTGCAGGTGCTGGCCGAACCGATGGGAATAGTCGCGCCGGAAGAGATGACCTTCGACCTGGTTGATGAGTTCCGCGTTGGCGATTACGGAACCGAGGATGTGAAGGGGCTGGGCGAGATGAAGCTGATCACCGTCTCCGGCAACCTTCATCAGGCCAAGCGGTTCTGACAGCGGCGTTTAGTTTAGCGCCGGAGCGGAGGCCAGCCGCGCAGGGTAGTCTTCCGGAAACTGCCATAAGGCCTGGCCTTCGGCCCGAACCAGCCCGCGCGCGGCTGGGCTTGCGCCGCTGAGCAGGCTTAGGAAAATGTCGCTGCTGGCCCAAGGTGAAGAGCGGAAATACCAGTGCCCATTGCCAAAATCCGCCCCCGGCGCATCGCTGGCATCGATCAGCGACAGGCGCGGCTCGGCCAGCAGCTCTGCCTCGATGCGCTCAGGGATGCCGTCTTCGCCGGTGATCTGGCCCAGGCGGTATTCGCCGAACAGGACCTTCGAGACATTCAGCGCCGCATCCGAGGAGGACATGTAGATTGACAGCCGGTCCATGCCCTCCAGCAGACCGTCGGCCAGCGCCTGCCCGAAATAAAGCCGGTCCAAATCGCTGCCGATCAGAATCACCTGGCCGAGCCGCGCGCGCGGTGTGCTGCGCTCCTGGTTTTGCAACGCAAACTGATAAGCCACTTCAAAACCCAGCCGCGAGCCGGCGCTGTAACCGATCAGGTGGATGCGGCGGGCATCGGTTTCATCGCTGAGATACTCGATCAGCTCGCGCAGGTTGCGGCGGGTGGCATTGGCGGTCTCCAGGTCGCGCAGGTAAGCAAAGCGGTTCGGCGTGGCGGGCCAGTTGTAGCTGATGAACGCGCCCTGGTAGCCAAGGTAATGCTGCAGCTCCTTGGCGACCAGCGTGGGATATTCAAAATCCACGTTATAGCCATGCACATAGATGAAGACATCGCGGTTGCCAGAGCGCGCAAGCTGCCGGTTGATGGCCGCTTTGAAGGCCCGTGATGCAGCGGCAGTTTCCGAAGCCGGCACGTCCCCGCCCGCGCCGTCGCCAGCGGAAAACGGCAGGGGCCCGATTTCCTGCGCGCCGCTGACCCGGATGCTGCGGCCGGCGTTCTGGCCGCCAAAGGTGATAGCGCGCAGATCTTCCCAATCCGTGGCCGGCGGGTCCAGTGCCACATCAACAGTGCCAACCCGCAGCGCGACGCCGCGGTCATTGGCATAAAGGGGCTGTTTGTCCTCCGGACCGGCAATGCGCCGGTCGGTGGCGTAGAACAGTCGGGTGTGGGTCTCGACCTCTTTAGGGCTTTGGCCTGCAAAGGGGTCCAGCACGCGCTGCTCATAAAGGGTTGGCGGCGGCATCAGGTCGATCTCGTTGTAAGATCCTTCACCGCAAGCGGCTGCCATAAAGGCCAAACACAGTCCCAATAGTGCCCGCATCACAATCCTCACCCTTTGTTTGGCACGGCTGTTTGCGTGCCTTTCGGGCAGGTTAGCTGTCCGGTGCGATCAGGCCAAGCCCGCGCAGGTAGATGCCGATGCCGGTCTCCAGAAGATCTTCGGGCGGAAACGGCGAGGCTGTGCCGGGGGTGTTGCGGGCGTAAAGTTCGACCACCCCGTGGCTCATCGCCAGGATATGGGCCGAGAACATCGAGGCCGGCGGGCGTTTTTCCGGCGGGATATGCTGGCTGAGGTCCGCTGCGGCGCGCTCAAGAATATTTCGCGCACGCGCTGCGGCATCCGCCAGTTCCGGCGTGCGGTTCACCGAAATGCCGCTTTCAAACATCGAGATATAGTGGCCCGGATGTTTGCGCGCAAAGGCCAGGTAGGCGCGGCCCGTGGCCTCAAACGCGGCCAGCGCCGAGGGCTGGTACTTGTCATAGGCGTGCTGCATCAGGTCGGCGAACATGATGAAACCCTGGCGGGCGGCCTCGGCGATCAGATCCTCGCGGCCCTCAAAGTGGCGGTAGACGGCAGCCGGGGTAACGCCGGCCTGTTTGGCGGCCTCGGACAGGGTGAAGCCGGTCGGCCCCTTCACCTCGATCAGGCGCAGGGCGGCCTCGACCAGTGCCTGGCGCAGGTTGCCGTGATGATAGCCGCGTTTAGGCATCCCAGAGATCCGGCCCGCCGCAGATTTTCGTATCGACCTTGCCCAATGCGCCTTTGTCCTTGTTGTCGTAGTCCAGCCCGTGCAGCACGCTGCGGATGGCGGCCAGCCGCGCACGGCGCTTGTCGTCCGCGCGCACCACCGTCCAGGGGCAGGCGCTGCTGTGGCTGCGGGTCAATGTTTCGCCAATGGCATCGGTGTAGTCTTCCCAGCGTTCCAGCCCCTTCACGTCGATGCCCGACAGTTTCCACTGTTTCAGCGGATCGTTCTCGCGCGCCAGAAAGCGGCGCAGCTGTTCGGCGCGCCCAACGTTGAGCCAGAGCTTGAAGAGTTTCACCCCATCGTCGGCAAGCGCCTGTTCAAACGGCACCACCTGCCGGAAGAAGCGTTCGCGCTGCTGATCGTTGCAAAAGCCGAAAACCTTCTCCACGACGCCGCGGTTGTACCAGCTGCGGTCAAAGAAGGTGACCTCACCTCCGGCGGGCAAGTGGCTGATATAGCGCTGGAAATACCATTGCGTCTGTTCCGCTTCCGAGGGTTTTGGCAGCGCCACTCCCCGCGCGCCGCGCGGGTTCAGGTTCTCGCGGAAACGTTTGATTGTGCCGCCCTTGCCGGCCGCATCGCGGCCCTCAAAGATCACCGCCACGCGCTGGCCGCTCTGCTTCAGCCAGGCCTGCATCTTGACCAGTTCGACCTGCAGCGGTTCGATGGCCTCTTCATAATCCTTGCGGCTCATGCGGTCGCGGTAGGGGTAGGAGGGGCTGAGGATGTCGTTCTTGCTGCCCTTGCGGATCCGGTCCCGGACTTCATCGGGGGCGGCATCCTCAAAATATGCGCTGATGGCACCGTTGAACGGCAGCTGCATGTGAAATCCTCCTGTCCTCAACACCTTATTACGCTCAGCCGGGAATGTTAATTCCCTTTACCAAGAGATTGGCATTGCTGCGGCCGGGATCAAGCACAGCCGGGGAACCAAGCAAAAATCCCCGCCGGGACGGGCGGGGATCAGGCAGGCTCAGCGGCCGATTTCATTCATGTCGTAGGGTGTCGACTGGTAGATCTGGTTGATCCAATTGCCATAGAGCAGATGCGCATGGCTGCGCCAGCGGTTCATCGGCGGCTTCGACGGGTCATCATCCGGATAGTAGTTGACGGGCACGTTGATCGGCGTGCCATTGGCCACGTCGCGGTCGTATTCCTGCTTCAGCGTATCGTCGTCATACTCGAAGTGGTTGAAGATATAGAGCGCCCGGTGCTTGTCATCCTGCACCAGTGCGGGGCCGACATCATCGCTGGACAGGAGGGTCTTCAGCCCGTCGCAGGCGTCGATCTCGTCCTGGCGCATCTCGGTCCAGCGGGAGACCGGGATCACGCAATCATCCGAAAAGCCCCGCAGGAAGGGCGAGGCATGGTCCAGATTGTGATGCCGGAAGCAGCCAAAGGCCTTGGCGTCCAGAATGTGTTTCTTCACCCCGTGGAAATGGTTGATCATCGCCATGCCGCCCCAGCAGACGCCAAAGGTGGACTGGACATTGGTCTGGGTCCACTCAAAGACCTCTTCCATCTCTTCCCAGTAGGTGACGGCATCAAAGTCCAGATGCTCGATCGGGGCGCCGGTGATGATCAGCCCGTCGAACTTCTGGTCCTTCACATCCTGAAAGGGGCGGTAGAACTCGGCCATATGTTCAGCCGCGGTGTTCTTGGTGCGGTGCTCGCTCATGCGGATCAGGCTCAG
The DNA here is from genome assembly GCA_913054485.1 of uncultured Paracoccaceae bacterium. Lineage (GTDB taxonomy): Bacteria > Pseudomonadota > Alphaproteobacteria > Rhodobacterales > Rhodobacteraceae > FREY01. The sequence goes on along the minus strand of CAJXHQ010000074.1, from coordinate 3,833 downwards.
CTCGATCTGCAGAGGCGTGGCGCCGATCAGCCGCGCGAACTGGTTCTCGGTTTGGATCTTCTTCGGCATCAGGTTCAGAAGGCCGATTTTCAAGGGCCGGATATCCTGCCGCGCCGCCTGATCCGGCGACATGACCATCACGCCTTCGTTCGTCAGAACGTCGAAGGCTGGAAGGTCTGCGGGGATCTTGATGGGCATGGGTCTGTCCTGAATTCTGGAAATTAGTGCGTTATAGCGGAAGGGCCGGGATATCCGGTTCAGCCGCGTTTCTCAAGGGCCGAGGCGATCAAATCCTCGAAACTGTCCTGATCTTTCACCGCCGAGATCTCATCGGCGGTAACTGTGACGCCCCAGTTCGCAGCCATCGCGGCATAGCGCGGCTGGCGGTGGGCCAGCGCCTGGGCATAGGTCCAGCGCAGGAAGTGATCGGGGTCCACATTGGCTTCTTTTACGCCGCTTTCCTTAAGGTAATCTTCCCAGACGCGCAGCAGGAACTCCGGCTGGTATGACATCGGCTTGGGCGCCCGGTCGAAGCGGCGCACCAGTTCCTCGGTATGGGCTTCGTCGCCTTTGATCCAGACCATCAGCGTGTGCTTGCTGAGTTCCTTCAGGATCGGGTCATCGGCGTTGTTTCCATCGACCCATTCGCAGATCGACGCGCCAGTGTCGCAGATGAAATGCGGGTAGTCATACAGCCGCTGCGCACGCGACGCAAAATACTCGGTATCCAGAAGCGCGTGGATCTCGGCCATGCGGAACTGGTCCTGACGGCGCTGGTACTCGCTGAATTCCAGCCCGCCCTTGGCCGCATCGCCCGGCTTACCGAGATAGGCCGCTACGGGGGTCAGGATCTCGAAGGTGATATTGGAGCCGATATAGATCGAATCCGACAGCAGCAGATCGCGCAGAAAGGGCACCTTCATCGCCTCGGCCTTGGCGTTGTCAGCAATATATTCGCCCATGTAGCGGGTGCCGATGCGGTAATCGATCGAATAGTGGAACCAGTTGCCGGTGTCGCGCAGCACGTTGGAAACATAGGTTTTGCCAAGGCCGCTCATTCCGAAGAAGAGAACCCGTTTCTGCGGCGCATCGCGCCAGTCCTGTGCCGATTTGTAGAACATCGTCTGTTCCTGCCTGTTACACCGCCTTGCTAGCCAGTGCGCGCGGCAGGGTCAAACAAAACGGCCCCGGCCGGGGGGCCGGGGCCTGCTGCCCGATGGGTTTGTTCTGCTTCAGAAATAATAGCCGATCTTGATGCCGGCCCCGATGGCGGAATTGTCCGAGAAATCGGAGAGAACCGGCCCGGTCGGGCTGACAACGGTCTTGGCATTGCCGATATCGGTGTAGTTGATGCCGCCTGAAATCACCATGTTGTCCATCCGGTAGCGCGCCCCCAGGGTGAGCCCCAGCAGGCCGTCCTTAGGGCCGAGGTTGGTGAAAAACTCGTCCTGGTGCTTCTCATAGGTCAGCGCCGCCGAGACCGACCAGTTTTCGTTGAGCTGGCGGCCGACCCCCAGCCGATAGGTGATGGTATCGTTCACATAGGACAGGATGGGGCGCGTGGTGATGGTGCCGTAATCGGCCGGTGCGATCTCGAACGAGGACCAGTCGACCCAGCGGATGCCGCCGAACAGCAGCGTGTCTGCGGCGATGCCGGTCTGAAAATCCAGATTGATAGCCTCGGGCGTGTCGACAACCGTTGTCGACGGGTTGTTGGCGCCCAAGACAGAGGTCTCGGTTGTGGCCAGCTCATGCTCGACTTCCGAGTAATAGGTCAGGGCGACACGAAGCGCGATCTCGGGCTTCTCATAGGCAACCCCGGCAAGATAGCCGAACCCCTGATCGCGGCTGCCCGAGGCGGTGTATCCCGCGGTCGGCAGAGTGGGAATCGCGATCTCGGCTTCCAGCGTCTATGCCCTCAGCCCGCCATGCACGCTGAATCCGCCGTCGAACTTGTAGCGCAAAATGCCCGACAGCGCAAGCGAGCGAAGCTCAGCGTTTGCACCGGTGAAAGCATAGGTGGTGCCGGACGGATAGGCGACATCCGCGCCATAGGGCTGGTCATAGATCAGCGCAAAACTCAGCCGATCTGAAAAATCCTGTTTATAGGCGGCCCCGGCCTGCAGATAGCTGTCCACCATATTGCCGGAAAAGGAGCCGGCAGCAGTTCCGGAGATATCCGGATTGACGCTGCCAAAGGAAATTTCCGCGTAGTTTCCGTCTTCAAAAAGCGGCGCAATCGACTGATTGGAACGGTCAATCCCTCCCGCGTAGGCCGGACTTGCTGAGACCGCTGCCAGCGCAGCGGCGAACCAAACCTTGGTCATTCATTACCTCCCACAGGTATTTTTTTCGTATTAAAACCGGACGCTAGTTCAGAGGAATTCCCCCGATCAACGATGCCGTGGCGGCAAGTTTGTCACAAATTTGACATTTGGGGCGGGTGACGCCAGGGGTGATTACGTAAACGTAAGGGGTTTCAAGGCCTTGGCCAAAGCCGGGGGGATTGCCGCATAGGCGGTGAGGTGGACCCAGCCTTGCCTTCTAGGTGGTACCTGCTTGGGGAAGAATCAAAAAACGGCCCCGGTTTTCACCGGAGCCGAAAAAGGGTTCATGTTCAGATATTAGAACCAGCGGCCGAACTTGATGCCGACGCCGAAGGCAGTGTTGTCGGTGAAGGAGGAGCCGATGCTTTTTGTCGTGGCATCACCCAGCAGCGCGTATGTAGCGCCAGCCTGAATAAAGGACTTGTCCATTTTGTACCGTAGCCCGGCGGTGAGAGCGGTCCGCCCGTCTACCGGGCCAAGGTTGCCTGTAAGCTGGCCGTTGGAAGGCTCATAAGTGATCGCAAAGGACCCGGACAGTTTCTTGCTGAAGGCGCGGCCTACACCGATATTGTAGGTGATCCGGTCGGAATCGTACGACAGGAATGCCCCGCCCAGGTTGCCGTTATGGATTGCCGGGGCAATTTCGAAGCTCGACCAGTCAACCCAGCGTGCGCCCGCAAAAACGATTGTTTTCCGGTTCACGGCCGTCTTGAGGTTGAGGTTCACCGACTGCGGTGTTTCGATCTCTGTGGTCGAGTTCCCGGAGGCCGGAGCACCCGGACCCGCAACCAGGTCTTCGAAGGTCGCGTTTTTGTGTTTGACCGTGGAGTTATAGGTCAGCGACACCCGCATGGCTTTCTTCGGGTTCTCCCAGGCAACCCCGGCTACATAGCCAAAGGCCTGATCGTTCTCCGCAGTGACTGAGTAGTCCACTGCGCCAGCATTCACTATTTTATGGGCGGTAGCCTCCAGAGTCTGAGCGCGCAGGCCGCCGTAGACGCTGACGTTGTTGTCGAATTTGTAGCGCAGAATGCCTGTTAGGGCATGGGCGTTAAGCTCTGCGGTGGTGCCGGCCAGCGCGTGCCCCGTTCCGCTCAGGTAGCCGATGTCCGCTGCAAAGGGTTTGTCGTAAATCAGCGCAAAGCTGGTTTGTTCGCCCAGATCAGTCTTGAAGGCACCGGAAAAGGTCACTGACGAGTTCGGCACGTTGCCCGAAGGATTTGAGCCGGGGTCCGTGCCGTCAACGCTGGGCCGCGCAGCGACAACTGCGAACTCCGCATAAGTGCCCTTCTCAAAGAAGGGGTCCAGCTTCTGACCGGATTTGTCCAGGCCCCCCGCCTGGGCTGCTCCGCTTGCAATTGCAAGCGCGGCAGCGGCTTTGATTGTGTGTTTCATGTCTGTCCTCCTCGTGACGTCTGACGCGCTCGTTGGCGCGTTGCCGACCAAGGCTAGTGAGGAGGCGGTTTTTGCAGCAATGTTGACCTTGCGGAAGTCCGCCTAGTAACC
>CAJXHQ010000073.1 GCA_913054485.1 uncultured Paracoccaceae bacterium | reverse complement strand
AATCCGTCAAGGGAAAGGGGAAATCCGACATTCAAACGTTTTGTGCAACAAAGCCGAAGGACACTGCAAGTTTGCGCCGGACATCCACCAGGTCTTCTGGCATGAGGAACAGTTCAGGAACCGCCCGCGTGCAGAATCTGCTACAAATGCGGTTGGACGAATGTCGCGATGGAACGGGCAATATACAGGCATCGGAACCTCAATGTTCCGTAGGAGCACTGATGTCCCATTTATTTCAGTAACTGAGAGCGTCGGCGGCACGCGCCACTGCGAGCGGTTTGCGGTTGGTCGGTTATTCGAAACGGAATCATTGGCGACATTGGTCCGCCCATCCTCAATTAGTTCATCTAGGAACTCTGTAGAGATCGCTGAACCAATTTGTTCGGAATGGCAGTCAGACGATCCCAGAAATAGGGCAGCTGCATTCGCATACCGGATATCGCCACCAAGCCGTTGTGCGAGTGCTTGAGACGCAAAGCGAAGCTCGTTTGGGCTGGTCAGTGTGCGAGGCAGCGCAAAGATCAAACGGAAGCGTTGATGATCAATGCTGTGTGACTGTGTTGTGTAAAGCAGCGAAGCGAAGTCCGCGACGATAGGCAGGCGAAGCGCTTGGTCAATTTTCAGTCCGCCGTCGATTTCGGCAACCAGGATATCTGAAGCTAGGAAGTTTTCGGTTCGCCGCCAGCCACGATCAAACTGAAAGCTGAACGCATAGCCTTGCAGGATGCACTCCTCCAACTCGCCGCATGTCAACTCGCAGGCTTCGAAAGCGTCAGCGAAAAACCGTGCTTCTGCAGGCTCGATCTTGTCTATCAGTTTTGTGTTGATCGATAGTTTCAGCTTTCGAAGGTCTGGCACATTGTTTCCCGACTATCATTTTCCAGTCCACCCAACGCAACCATCACCACTAAGAGGCTAAAATTCAACTGAATTTCTGAATAACATCATGCCTGCGAAAAAAAAATTAATACTGTATACTATTTCAGTGGTCGGTCTGCCAGACAAGGCTGTGAGCGAGGCGCGCGACAGGGTGCGCTCAGCCTTCTCGGCCATGTCCATCGCCCTGCCCTCGAAACGGATCACCATAAATCTCTCGCCCGCTGACCTGCCCAAGGAAGGCAGCCATTTCGACCTGCCCATCGCGCTGGCCCTGCTGGCGGCGCTGGAAATCGTGCCGGCGGATATGGCGGCAGAGACCATCGCCCTTGGTGAACTCTCCCTCGACGGCACGCTGATCGCCGTCCTGGGCGCGCTGCCCGCCGCGATGACCGCGGCAGAGCTGGACAAGACGCTGCTCTGCCCTGCTGCCTCAGGCGCAGAAGCGGCCTGGGTCGGGGCCGCCACGGTCTATGGCGCCAATAGCCTGCATGGCGTGATCCAGCATTTCACCGGCCAGTCGCCGATTGCACCCGCCGCGCCGGGAGAGACGCAGGCGGATGGCAGTGCCAAAGACCTGCGGGATGTCAAAGGACAGGAGCGCGCCAAACGCGCGCTGGAAATCGCTGCCGCCGGCCGCCATCATTTCATGATGGTGGGTACGCCCGGGTCGGGCAAATCCATGCTGGCCGCCCGGCTGCCCTCGATCCTGCCGCCGCTGACGGCTGCGGAGGCGCTGGAAACCTCAATGATACATTCCTTATGCGGGCTGATCGAAGAAGGCGGCATCAGCCGCACGCGCCCCTTTCGCGAACCGCACCACACCGCGTCCATGGCGGCCATCGTGGGCGGCGGCCGGCGCGCCCAGCCAGGCGAGATCAGCCTGGCCCATAATGGCGTCCTGTTCCTGGACGAGCTGCCGGAGTTTTCCCGCCCAGTGCTGGAAACCCTGCGCCAGCCCATTGAAACGGGCGAAGTCATGGTGGCGCGCGCCAATGCCCATGTGAAATACCCCAGCCGCTTCCTGCTGGCCGCCGCCGCCAACCCCTGCAAATGCGGCTACCTGGCCGACCCCGCCCGCGCCTGTTCGCGCGCACCGGTCTGCGGAGAGGATTACCTTGGCCGCATCTCCGGCCCGCTGATGGACCGCTTCGACCTGCGGGTGGACGTGCCGCCGGTGGCTTTTGCCGACCTCGACCTGCCGCCCAGCGCTGAAGGCTCGGCAGAGGCCGCGATCCGGGTGGCGGCGGCGCGCGAGATACAGGCCGCGCGCTACAAGGGGCACGACCAGATCAGGCAGAACGCCGATGCCGAGGGGACATTGCTGGAAGAAGCCGCCGCCCCGGACGCAGAAAGCCGCGATCTGCTGGTCAAGGCCGCCGAACGTTTCGGGCTGACGGCACGCGGCTATCACCGGGTGCTGCGGGTGGCGCGCACCATTGCAGACCTTGACGCGGCGGAGGATCTCCGCCGCCCCCATCTGGCCGAGGCGCTCAGCTACCGCCTGGCAGGCTGGAGCGCTTAAAGCTTGGCTTCGATGGCTTCCCAGATCTTTTCGGCGATGTTCACGCCGACGAACCGCTCCAGCTCTTGAATGCCGGTGGGCGAGGTCACGTTGATCTCGGTCAGGTAGTCGCCGATCACGTCGATGCCGACAAAAATCTGGCCTTTTTCTTTCAGCAGCGGGCCGATGGCGGCGCAGATCTCAAGGTCGCGGTCGGTGAGGCCGATCTTCTCAGGCCGGCCGCCGACATGCATGTTCGAACGGGTCTCGCCCGCGGCAGGCACCCGGTTGATCGCGCCGACAGGTTCGCCGTCGACCAGGATCACCCGCTTGTCGCCATTGCTGACATCCGGCAGGAACTTCTGCACGATCAGCGGCTCGCGGCTGAAGCCGGTGAACAGCTCGTGCAGCGAGGTGAGGTTGCGGTCATTGGCATCCAGCCGGAACACGCCCGCGCCGCCATTGCCGTAAAGCGGCTTCAGGATGATGTCACCGTGCTTTTCCTTGAACTCCTTGATGGTCTCAAGGTCGCGCGCCACGGTGGTCGGCGGGGTCAGGTCCTGGAAGTCCAGCACCAGCAGCTTTTCGGGATAGTTGCGCACCCAGAAGGGATCATTCACCACCAGCGTCTGCCCGGCCAATTTGTCCAGCAAGTGGGTGGAGGTGATGTAATGCATGTCAAACGGCGGGTCCTGTCGCAGCCAGACCACATCGTAATCAGCCAGATCCACCTTTTCGCGCGGGCCCAGATCCACGTGGTTGCCCTGCTCGCGCCGGACCGTCATCGCATGGCCGCGTGCGGTGATGCGGCCTTCCTCAAACGCGAGGTGATCGGGCGTGTAGAAGAACAGCTCGTGACCGCGGGCCTGGGCCTCTTCGGCGATGCGGAAGCTGCTGTCAGCGTTGATGTCGACCGATGTGATCGGGTCCATCTGGAAGGCGATTTTCATGGGGCGGTATTCCTTCATCTTTGCGGCCATACATGGCGCAGCACTGTCGCCGGTTCAATGCCTCAGCCGTGACCGAAGGCATTTTCAAGGATTTGCACCGCTCCCGTGCCGTCCACCAGCACCGCATCAAAGCGGCACTCGGTCAGGCTGCCGGCGGGTTCGCCGTCCAGGAATTCGGCAGCGGCAGTCATGATCCGGCCCATCTGGGCGGCCCCAAGGGAGGCCGCGGCAGCCTCAAAACTGGCGCTCTGTTTCACCTCGGCAAAGACCACCAGGCCTTCCCCTCGCAGGATCAGGTCAATCTCGCCGCCCTGCCCGCGCCAGCGGCGTTCTGCGACGGCGTAGCCCTTGGCGGCATAGGCGCGTGCGGCACTGTCTTCGGCGGCGGCCCCGGCGTGATAGGCAGATGCGCCCTTGGCAGACCGGCCCGCCATCGCGTCAGTCCTCTTTCGCCAGATCAAGCGCCATCTGATAGACCTTGCGGCGCGGCAGATCGTGCAGCTTGGCGACAATGTCGGCGGCATCCTTCACCCGGTTGTCCTTCAGCGCTGCGCGCAGATCGCTTTCCACGTCGCCTGCGCTGGCGGCTTCGGCGCGGTTGCGGTCGATCAGCACCACAATCTCGCCCTTTACGCCATCTTCGGCCAGCTGCGCGGCCAGCTCCGGCAAGGGAGCACGGCGCACTTCTTCGAATTTCTTGGTCAGCTCGCGGCACATGGCGGCGGAACGCGGACCCAGCACCTCGGCCATATCGGCCAGCGAGGCGGCAATGCGCTTAGGGGATTCGTAGAAAATCAGCGTGCCGGGGATTTCCTTCAGCTCTTCCAGACGTTTCTTGCGCGCCGCCGTGGCATTGGGCAGGAAGCCGCCAAAGAAAAACGCGTCCGTCGGCAGGCCCGCCAGCGTCAGCGCGGTGATCCCCGCCGTGGCCCCCGGCGCGCAGGTGACGGTATGGCCCGCCTCGGCCGCGGCCTTGGACAGCCCGTAGCCCGGATCGGCAATCAGCGGCATCCCTGCTTCCGAGGCATAGGCAACAGATTTGCCCTCCGCCAAAGCCTCAAGCAGCTTTGCGCGCGCGTTTTCTCCGGAATGGTCGTGATAGGCAAAAATGCGGCGGCCTTCCAAGGGCACGCCGTGGATCTCCATCAGGCGGCGCAAACTGCGGGTGTCTTCCGCCGCGATCACCTCGGCCGAGGCCAGCACGTCCAGCGCCCGCAGGGTGATGTCGCGCGCCGTGCCGATCGGTGTGGCCACGAAGTAAAGCCCCGCGGCCAATCTGACTTTCTGGTGATTCAACGCTGGACCCGCCCCTGCCGAAGGTTATTATCCGCCCCAAAGCCAACACGGCGCAATACCGCCGGATCAGGGAGTTAGCTATGTTCGCCGTTTTCAAGCCCGCCCGCAAGGCGGCATTGGCCGCCGTCACCGCCGTTGCAACGCTTGCCCTGACAGCCTGTGATCCCGTCTCGATCGGCGGCGGCGGGCCTTCGATCAACACATCGAAGCCGGTGCCGGTGGCGCTGCTGGTGCCGCGCGGCTCGCAGTCTTCCGGCGACCAAGCGCTGGCGCAGAGCCTTGAGAACGCCGCCCGCCTTGCCATGGGCGATCTCACCAATGTGCAGATCGACCTGCGGGTCTATGACACGGCAGGCAATGCCGAAGTGGCCGCAAACGCCGCCACCCAGGCGGTGAACGATGGCGCGCGCATCCTGCTGGGCCCGGTCTATGCCGAGGCAGCCAATGCCGCAGGCATTGCCGCCTCCAAGCGCAATGTGAACGTGCTGGCCTTTTCCAACAATCCCGCGATTGCTGGCGGCAATGTCTTCATTCTCGGCAATACGTTTGACAACAAGGCCGTGCGCCTGACCAGCTATGCCGCCCGCCAGGGCAAGGGCAACATGCTGGTGGCAGCCGGTGGCAACCCCGCAGGGCAGGCCGGGCAGGCCGCCATCATTGCCGCGGCCTCGCGCACCGGCGCCAATATCGCTGGCGTGGTGTCTTACGAGCAATCGCAGCAGGGCGTGATCGGTGCGATCAGCGATATCAAGGGGCAGGCCGCGGCCTCCGGTGCCAGCTCGATCTTCATGACCGCCACCACCGCAGGCGCGCTGCCGCTTTTGACCCAGCTGCTGCCCGAAGCCGGCGTGAAGCCGCAGGAAATCCAGTACATCGGCCTTACCCGCTGGGACATCCCCGCCCAGACCCTGGCGCTGCCCGGCGTGCAGGGCGGCTGGTTCACCCTGCCCGACCCGGTGAAGTCGCAGGGGTTCAAGAACCGCTACGCCGCCGCTTACGGCAGCTCGCCGCACCCGATCGGCGGTCTGGCCTATGACGGTATCGCCGCGATCGGCGCGCTGGTCGGTCAGGGCAAATCCGACGCGCTCACCGGTGCGGCCCTTACCCAAGGTGCCGGCTTCCAGGGCGTCAACGGCATCTTCCGCCTGCGCCCCGACGGCACCAATGAACGCGGCCTCGCGGTCGCCACGATCCAAGAACAGAAGGTGGTCGTCATTGACCCAGCCCCCACAAGCTTCTCCGGCGCCGGTTTCTGATCCGGACGCCCGCCCCGTCACCCGCCTGCCGCAGCCCGGTGGCGAAATGATCTGCCCGCCCGGTGACATCTTCGACGCCGAAACCATCCGGGCCAAGATCGCGGACCATGCAGAGGAACACGGCACCGCCTCGTTGCGAAACGAGGCGGTGAAACTGCTGCGCGAGGCCCAGAAGGCGGGCCGCGACGCCATCGCCGCCGCCTTCGCGGCTGAGCCCTTCGAGGCCCGCCGCATGACCCGTTCCTATACTTTCCTGACCGACGGCATGGTCACCACAGCGATGCATGTGGCCTGCGATTACCTGCACCCAACCGGCGCCCCGACCGAGGGTGAGCGCATTGCGGTGATGGCCGTCGGCGGCTACGGGCGCGGCGAAATGGCTCCGTCCTCGGACGTGGATCTGCTGTTTCTCACCCCCTACAAGATCACCGCCTGGGCCGAGAGCGTCATTGAATCGATGCTCTACATGCTGTGGGACCTGCGCCTGAAAGTGGGCCACTCCAGCCGCACCATCCGCGACTGCCTGCGGCTGGGCGGGGAAGACTACACCATCCGCACCGCCATGCTGGAGCACCGGTTTCTGGCCGGTCACGAACCGCTGGCGCAAGAGCTGGACGACAGGCTGCGCAACGAGCTGTTCAAAGGCACCAGCCGCGAATTTGTCGAGGCCAAGCTGGCCGAACGCGACGCCCGCCACCTGAAGCAGGGCCAGCGCTACGTGGTGGAACCCAACGTCAAAGAGGGCAAGGGCGGGCTGCGCGACCTGCAGTCGCTCTACTGGATCGCCAAATATATCTACAGCGTGCAATACGCGAGCGAGCTGGTCGACCTCGGCCTGTTCCACCCTGATGAATATGCCGCCTTCCGCGCCGCCGAAAGCTTTCTCTGGGCGACCCGCTCGCACCTGCACCTGATCACCCGCCGCGCCACCGAACAGTTGACCTTCGGCATGCAGGTCGAAGTGGCCGAGCGCATGGGGTATCAGGACAAGGCCGGCCGCCGCGGTGTCGAGCTGTTCATGCAGGACTACTTCCGCCACGCCACCACCGTGGGCGACCTGACGCGGATCTTCCTGACCAAACTGGAAGCCGACCAGCAGAAGGGCGCACCGCTGCTGGAGCGCATCTTCCGCCGCCGCCCGCGCACCAAAGCGGGTTACAAGGTGGTGCACAACCGCCTGGACGTGGCCGACCCGGAGACCTTTCTGGACGACAAGCTGAACATCCTGCGCCTGTTCGAAGAAGGCCTGCGCACCGGCATGCTGATCCACCCGGACGCCATGCGGCTGGTAACGGCCAACCTTGACCTGATCGACGACGAAATGCGCAACCGCCCCGAGGCGCGGCGCATTTTCCTCGACCTGCTGCTGAAACACGGCAACCCGGAACGCGCCCTGCGGCGGATGAACGAGCTGGGCGTGCTGGCCGCCTTCGTCCCCGAGTTCGAGCCCATCGTGGCGATGATGCAGTTCAACATGTACCACTCCTACACGGTGGACGAGCACACCATCCAGGTGATCTCCAACTTCACCCGGATCGAAAAACTGGAGCTGGAAGAAGAGCTGCCGCTGTCGTCCGATATCCTGAAGACCGGGGTGAACCGCAAGGTGCTGATGGTGGCCATGCTGCTGCACGACATCGGCAAGGGGCGCGCGATGGACCACTCGGTCCTTGGCGCGCAGATTGCCAAGACCGTGGCGCCGCGCCTCGGGCTGAACAAAGCCGAATGCGCGCGTGTGGAATGGCTGGTGCGCTATCACCTGCTGATGTCCGACGTGGCCCAGAAACGCGACCTGTCGGACCCGCGTACGGTGCGTGATTTCGCCAAGGCAGTGAAAACGGTCGAGCGGCTCAACCTGCTGACCGTCCTGACCGTCTGCGACATCCGCGGCGTCGGCCCGGATGTCTGGAACAACTGGAAGGCCACCCTGCTGCGCGAGCTGCACTCGCAGACCCTCACCGCGCTAGAGAACGGGATGGAGGCGCTCAACGCCGACAACCGCGGCGCCGAGGCCAAGAAAGCCCTGCGCGCCGCGCTGGCAGACTGGACGCCCAAGGCGCTGAAACACGAGGCCGGCCGCCACTACCCGCCCTATTGGCAGGGCCTGCCGAAAGACACCCATGTGGCCTTTGCCCGGCTGCTGCAGGGCATCGGCGACGACGAGATCCGCATCGACCTGCACCCGGATGAAGACCGCGACGCCACCCGCATCTGCTTTGCGCTGGCTGATCACCCCGGCATCTTCTCGCGCCTGGCCGGCGCGCTGGCGCTGGTCGGCGCCAATGTGGTGGACGCGCGCACCTATACCTCCAAGGACGGCTACGCCACCGCCGCCTTCTGGGTGCAGGACGCTGACGGCCACCCCTACGAGGCCAGCCGCCTCAAGCGGCTCGATCAGATGATCCACAAGACCCTGAAGGGTGAGGTGATCCCGGCGCAGGCGATCCGCGACAAGGACAAGATCAAGAAGCGCGAGCGCGCCTTCAAAGTGCCGATCACCATCGCCTTCGACAACACCGGGTCCGAGCTTTACACCATTATCGAGGTCGATACCCGCGACCGGCCCGGCCTGCTCTATGACCTCACCCGGTCGCTGGCCAACAACAACGTCTATATCGCCTCCGCCGTCATCGCGACCTACGGCGAACAGGTGGTCGACACATTCTACGTGAAGGACATGTTCGGGCTGAAATACCACTCCGAGGCCAAGCAGAGAGCGCTGGAGGCCAAGCTGCGCACCGCTATTACCAAAGGTGCGGAGCGCGCCGCCTCATGAAACCTGTCCGTCTGATGTCAGGCTTCATGACCGTCGGCTTCTGGACGCTGGCCAGCCGGGTGCTGGGCTTTGCGCGCGAGATCCTGATCACCGCCTATATCGGCCCGGGCCCCTTGATGGACGCCTTTGTGGCCGCCTTCCGCCTGCCCAACATGTTCCGCCGTTTCTTTGCCGAAGGCGCCTTCAACGCCGCCTTTGTGCCGATGTTCTCCAAGAAGCTGGAAGGCGATGAGGACGCGCAGGGCTTTGCCCAATCGGCCTTCAGCCTGCTCCTGGCAGCGGTGCTGCTGCTCACCGGGCTTGGCATGGTCTTCATGCCAGGGCTGGTCTGGGCAACTGCAAAGGGCTTTGCCGGCGATCCGCGCTTTGACCTGACCGTGGGCTACGGGCGCATCGTCTTCCCCTATATCCTCTTCATGTCGCTGGCAGCGCTGTTCTCCGGCGTGCTGAACGCCACCGGGCGCTTTGCGGCTGCTGCCGCCGCCCCGGTGCTGCTGAACATTTTCACCTGTGCCGCCATGGTCGCGGGTGCCGCCTTCGGGGCAAATATCATCGACTGGCTGATCTGGACCATCCCGGTGGCCGGTGTGGCCCAGCTCGCCCTGGTCTGGGTGGCGGCTGAACGCGCTGGTATCTCCCTGCGCCCCGGCCTGCCGCGCCTCAGCCCGGAAATGCGCCGCCTGGTCGCGGTTGCCCCGCCCGCCGCCCTGGCCATGGGGGTCACGCAGGTCAACCTGGTGGTCGGACAGCTGGTCGCCTCCGACATTGAAAACGCGGTCAGCTGGCTTTTTGTCGCCGACCGGCTTTACCAGCTGCCGCTTGGCGTGATCGGCATCGCCATTGGCATCGTGCTGCTGCCGGATCTGTCGCGCCGCCTGCGCGCGGGCGACGACACGGGCGCGCAATCCGCCCTGTCGCGGGCGGGCGAATTTGCGCTTTTGCTGACCATTCCGTCTGCCGTGGCCTTCATGGTGATCCCCGCCGCGCTGGTCACCGTGCTTTACGAACGCGGCGCCACCGGCCCCGAGGACACCGCAGCCATCGCGCTGGCCGTGGCTATCTACGGCGCAGGCCTGCCCTCTTTCGTGCTGCACAAGCTGCTGCAACCGCTGTATTTC
>CAJXHQ010000072.1 GCA_913054485.1 uncultured Paracoccaceae bacterium | reverse complement strand
TATGATCTGGACGTGGCAGAGTTCACCGCCGCGCTGAAAGCCGCGGTCAGTGACCCGCCTGAGACAGCTCCACCAGCCGATGGGCGTCGCGGACCATGACCCGCTTGCGCTGGCTTTCGACGATGCCCTGCTTCTGCCAGGCCGACAGCAGCCGGCTGACGGTATGCAGGGTGGTGCCGGTCATCTCGGATATGTTCTGACGGGTGATCGGGAAGTCGATCTCGATGCCGCCGTCAATTCGCTTGCCGGTCTGATTGATCAGCCGCAGCAGCGCATTGGCCACACGCTGTTCCACATGCAGGGTGGCCATCTCCATGATGCGGTTGTTCATCTCGCCGACGCGGGCACCCACGGTCTTGTAGGTCTCCGTGGCAAAGCCGTCGTATTTGCCCAGGAACTCTTCCCACAGCCGGGTCGGCCAGCTGAGCACGATGCTCTCTGCCGCCGTCATGGCCGTCGCGGGGTAGTCCTCGCGGCCGATCGCCTTGGCGATGCCAAACAGCTGGCCCGCAGGGATATGCAGTGAAATCACCTGTTCGCCTTCCGGCGTCAGCCGCACCACCCGGATGTAGCCGTCCAGCAGCATGAAGAAACGGTCCGCCTTGTCGCCTTCGGTAAAGACGGACTGATCGGCGTCAAACCGGCGCACTGCGGCCAGATCGAGGATCTCGCGGATCTGGGCACGCTCCAGCTTGGAGAAGGGCGGCAGGCTGATCAGCAGGCTTTCGTCGAGCTTGTGCGGCACGGGCGGCCATCCTTCAATGATATGCCGCGGATCGATACCCCGGCTGCGGAGAGTTTCAAAGGGGAGAGTGCTGTCTCGTCGCGAAAAACAGTGGCCCCGTGCCAAATCCCGTGAAGTTTGCGGCTGCACAAAGTCCAAGGTCACCCCCCCGGCCAAGCTTGGCACAGCTTTCTCAAGCCTCCGGCGGTCCGCAAGGATGCCGGAAAAGGAGGAACGGTATATCGGCTGCACCTGCGGTCGGCCCTTTGTCCCTGCGCCCTTGCTGCGGGTCACGCTGACCCGGCGCTTTCAGATCTTGTGCGCGATCCTGTTCGCGGCGGCATTGCAGTGGGGCCGCCGCCGGCACATTTGGATCGCAGCCGTTGACCGGCTCGGAGCTGCAGGGTTGAGGGGCCCGCGCAGCCCGCACAGGATGACTGGCCCCGCCGCAATGCCGGCGGGGCTTTTTTCCTTTCTAAGGGGTGCACTGCGCGGTGAATTGCCAATAGGGCACTGTGGCGGCGGCGGAAAAAGGGTCAGCTGGCGCCAGATAGCAGCAAGCCGCGCACCGGCAGCACCTATTCCGGCGGCAATAGGCCCAAAACCGCGCCTTTTGATCTGCGTGATGGCGCCGGAAAACATGCATTCATAGGGTTCTATTGCCGGACGGGATCACCGCCTGGACGGCTAAAAAACAAATGAAATGAATGGAGTAAGACCCATGAAAACAATTGCTATGACCATCGCCACCGCGACCGCAATCGCTGCCACTCCGCTGCTCGCAGGCAGCCTGGCCGACGCCGACGCGGATGCCAGCGGCACTTTCACTCTGGAAGAGCTGGAGGCGGCTTTTTCGGATCTGACCGCGGAAACCTTCTCTGCCATTGACGCCAACGCCGACGGGGAGGTCGATCTGGCCGAGGCCCAGGCCGCGGTAGAGGCAGGCGTTCTGCCCGCAGCCGGCTGATCCCGTCCCGAGACAGCCAGTTGCGAGGCGGCCCCGAATGCCCGCGGGGCCGCCTGTTTTTGTTTCGTGAGGGTTCAGCGCGTGCGTGTCAGCAGCAGCGGGCCGTAGCGCATGGCAAAACCGGCAAAGCCGATGATCCAGCCCAGCGCCGAGAGGTGATAGAAGGCCGTTGCCGCCTCGGGCAGCAGCCCGGCTGCCAGCCGCGCCATGACTGAAATCAGCACAGCAGCATAGATCGCCACCGTCGCGGCCCCGGCGGCCAGCGGCTGGCCAGTGTGGCCCAGTGTGGCCCGCGTCATCACCGCAAGGGTCATCAGCCCGATGGCCCCGGCCATCCAGATATGCTGCGCCGCGGCCGGCATCAGCAGGCCCGGCAGCAGGATGGCAGCCCCCAGCATCAGCGCCCCCAGGGGCAGCAGGAAATAGGCCAGGTGCATTACTGCCAGCAGCGGGTTGGCAAGGGTCTGCACGCCGCTCCAGCGGCTGAGGCGGATCAGGTGCGCCCCGCCGGCCGCAAGCAGAAGCAGCCCGCTCAGGATCAATTCGGGCAGGGCAAACCAGCTGAGCAGGGCGGCCAGAAGAATTAGCAGCGCCGCCTTGTCGAATTTTTGCATTGGCGGCACAGGCAGGTTCTTGCGGCCCTGTTTCACCAGCCAGTTGCGGGTGAAGGAGGGCACGATGCGCCCGCCGATCACTGCTATCATCATGATTCCGGCCCCTAGGCCGAGCCGCGCGCCAAAGCCTTGGGGGGCATATTCCCCGGCCGCGGCCTCGATGTGGAAAATGACGTCGGCGAGGATCAGCACCGCAAGCATCCCCAGAACAATGAGGTTGCGCCAATTCTTTCCGGCAATGATCTCGCGTGCCATCAGCCCGGCCAGCAAGGCCGGGGCAGAGAGGTCGAGCAGCGCGGTCAGTACTGGGGGCAGCACGGCTGAGACCGACACCGCCAGGCGTCCCAGCAGCCAAAGGCCCACCAGCCCGCCCAGCGGCCAGCCGACCACTGGCAGCCGCCCGGTCCAGTTCGGCACCGCGGTCAGCAGGAAACCGGTCACGATGGCGGGCAGGTAACCGAAGATCAGCGCATGGGCGTGCCAGCTCACCGGGTCAAAGGCGGTCGGCAGGTCCAGGAGCCCCGCCAGCATGAAAACCCAGAGCAGCATCGCCAGCGCGGCCCAGACGGCGCCAAGAAAGAAGAAGGGGCGGAACCCATAGGACAGGATGGCAGGGCCCTGCCATTTGCGCATCTGCTCGGCGGAAGAGGACATGAGGCACTCCGGGCGGTGTTTTCCTCATTTATTGCCGGTCGCGCCCGCGCTCTCGTTGCGTTTCAGCAAACGGTTTCGTCTTACCCGCGGAAAAAGCGGCCCTCAGCCGAGAAGCGCCAGCCAGAACCAGGCGGTGAAAATGCAAAGCCCGGTGGCAAACAGCACGGATGTGGCCGCCACCCGCTTTGCGGCACCATACATATTGGCAAAGATATAGGCATTCATTCCGGGGGCCATGGCCGCCGTCACCACGCCCGAGCGGAACAAGTCCTGCGGCAGGCCGGAGGCGCTGCCCATGGTCCAGACAATGGCCGGGTGCAGCAGCAGCGAGATGGCGCAGACAAAGAAGATCGCGCGCAGGTCGCCCTCGGGCTTGTATTGGGTCAGCGCACCGCCAAGCGAGAACAGCGCCGCGGGCAGGGCGGTGCGGGTGATCATCGCCAATGCCTCATCCAACACGCCAGGAATCTGGGTTTGGGTGAGGTTCACTGCAAAGCCCGCCGCAATGGCGAGGATCAGCACGTTCTTGAACATTGCGGTCAGGATCGCGCCTGCGGTGCGCAGCACCCCGCCGCCGCTGTTGCGCACGATCTCCATCACGGTGATGCCCAGCAGGTAGCAGAAGGGCGAATGCAGCGCGACAATGGCAAAGTTGCCGGTGAGGTTGTCCGCCCCGTAGGCGCGTTCGGTGACGGCGAGCCCCAAGAGGACCGAGTTGGAGAACAGGCAGCAAAAGCCGATCACCACGCTGTCGGGCCAGCTGCGCTTGAACAGCAGCCGTGCCCCTGTCATGCCAAGCGCGAAACAGATACCCGCTCCGGTATAGAAGCTGAGCAGCAGCCGGCCGTCGAAACCGGTCTGAAGATCCAGCCGCGACATCGCGGTGAACAGCAGGCAGGGAATGGCAAAGCTCTGGGCGAATTTCATCAGCCCGTCGATATGCGCTTGGGTGAAGAACCCGGCCCGCGTGGTGCCGAAACCGGCTCCGATCACCAGGAACACCGGCAGGATGACATCGATCAGGCTCTGGAACATTTCTTTGCTCTCTTAGTTGGTGCCTGACCTCGCGGCGGTCACAGCGGGTAGCGGATGACCATCCCATCATAGGCGGGGGTGATGTGGTCCGGGGTTTCGGCCTTCACCGTCTCATAGTCGAGATCGATATGCATATTGGTCAGCACCGCACGGCGCGGTTTCACCTCGCCGATCCACTCCAGGGCACGGTCCAGATGCGCATGGGTGGGATGCGGTTTGCGGCGCAGCGCGTCGACGATCCAGCAGTCCAGATCTTTCAGCGAATCCCAGGCGTCGTCATAGATCTCGGCCACATCGGGCAGGTAGGCCAGCCCGCCAATGCGGAAGCCCAGCGAGTCGATGGAGCCGTGGCCGACTTTGAACGGGTGCAGCCTGATCGGGCCGCCGGGGCCGTCCACCTCAAAATCACCGTTGATGGTGTGCAGGTCCAGGATCGGCGGATAGGGCGAGCCCTCGGGCTGCACGAAGGCATAGCCGAAGCGGCTCAGCAGCGCGTTCTGGGTGTCGCCGTCGGCCCAGACCTTGATGCGCTCGCGCATGTTGAAGACGATCATGCGCAGGTCGTCAATGCCGTGCACATGGTCGGCATGGGAATGGGTGTAGACCACACCGTCCAGCCGCCCGGTGCCGCTGTCCAGAAGCTGGCTGCGCATGTCAGGTGTGGTGTCGATCAGCACCGTGGTGGTGCCTTCGGGGCATTCACGTTCCACCAGCATGGAGCAGCGCTGGCGGGTATTCTTGGGATTGGCCGGATCACAGTCACCCCAGTGCCCTCCAAGGCGCGGAACGCCGCCGGAGGAGCCGCAGCCCAGGATGGTGAAGCGCAGCTCACCCATCAGGCGGCTGCCTTTCCGGCGCTGGCGGCCTTGGAAAACAGACGGTCGAAGTTCGCCTGCGTCTGCGCGGCGAAATCGGCGTAATCCATGCCGAAGGCCTCGGCCCCGATCCGTGCCGTATGGGCGGTATAGGCCGGCTCATTGCGCTTGCCGCGGTAGGGCGGCGGCGCAAGGTAGGGCGCGTCTGTCTCGACCAGAACGCGCTCCACCGGAGCGGCGGCAAAGATATCGCGGATGGGCTGGCTTTTCGGAAAGGCCGCGATGCCAGACATCGACAGGTAAAAACCCAGATCCAGCGCGGCCCTTGCCAGTTCCGGCGAGGAGGAGAAGCAGTGCATCACGCAAGTATAAGCGCCGTTGGCCATTTCTTCCGCCAGGATGCGGGCCATGTCATCATCCGCATCGCGCGAATGGATGATCAGTGGCAGGCCGGTTTCGCGGGCGGCGGCGATATGGATGCGCAGGCTCTCCTGCTGCACGGCCTTGCTGTCGGCGGTGTAGTGATAGTCCAGTCCTGTCTCGCCGATGCCGACGAACTTCGGGTGTTTGGCCAGCGCGACCAGCGCGTCCACGGATGCCATCGGCTCGGAGGCGACGCTCATCGGGTGGGTGCCTGCGGCATAGAACACCGGCGCGTGGGCCTCGGCGATGGCGCGCACCGAAGGTTCGTTCTTAAGCTTGGTGCAGATGGTGACCATGCGGGTCACGCCCGCCTCGGCGGCGCGGGCGATGATATCCTCCAGCTGGCCGTCGAAATCCGGGAAATCGAGGTGGCAGTGGCTGTCGGTGATCTGGGGAGTCTCGGTCATGTCGTCTCTGTCGCCTGCCTCTGCGCCAGAGCCCTTGCCGGGTCAGCTGGCGGCGGTTTTCTGCATCTTGAAAACCGTATCTAGAACAAGGGCGGCGGGGTCAAGGTTCACCGCCTGCCCATGGCGGGCGCGCTGGGTTGCCTCGGCTGCCAGATCGGCCCAGGCGCGGGCCTTGGCGGGGGAGGGCGACAGGCGCGCAAGCATCGCAGCCTCGCCCTGTGCCGCTTCCGGCATGGGAGGCTGGCCAGCGGCGCCGGTGCGCGCGAGACGGGCCAGCGCGGTTTCCATCAGGGTCAGCAACAGCTCGAATTTGTCCGCCGCGCCGCGCTGGGCGGCGGCCTCGGCCAGCTTCAGCGCGCGGGCGCGGTCCAGCCGCGGCATCGAGTCGAGGATCTGCACTAGTTCAGAATAAATCTCCAGCCCGCCGAGGTTCAGCAGGCGAAGCGCCGCGCCGATGGAGCCCTGCGCAAGGGCCGCAAGGTGGTCGGGGTTTTGCGGCAGCTCCGCCCCGGTCTGTGTCAGCGCGGACTGCATGTCTTCCGGGGATAGCGGCCCCAGCCGCAGGGTGCGGCAGCGCGAGCGGATGGTGGGCAGCAGCCTTGAGGGCTGGTGCGAGACCAGCAGGATCGTGGTGCGGGCCGGCGGCTCTTCCAGCATTTTCAGAAGCGCGTTGGCAGCGCTCACATTCATCTCATCCGCAGAGTCGACAATCACCACCCGCCGCCCGCCATCGGTGGCCGACAGGCCGAAGAACCGGTTCAGGGTGCGGATGTCATCCACCACGATCTGGCTGCGCTGCTTGCCCTTGTCATCGTAACTGCGGGTGATCGGGGCCAGCCCCGGTTCCGCCAATGCCTGAATGCGGTGCGCGACCGGGTGTTCGGGATCAATGTCCAGCGACTGCGGCGGGGGCGGCGCGCCGAACAGCCCGTCTTCGGCCGGCGGGGTGGCCAGCAGGAAGCGCGCGATGCGCCAGGCCAGCGTGGCCTTGCCCACGCCCTGCGGCCCGGTCAGCAGCCAGCCGTGGTGCAGCCGGTCGGAATTGAACGCGTCGAGAAAGGCCTGTTCGGCGGCATCCTGGCCGAACAGCTGCGCAGTCTCCCTCGGGTGCGGTGCGCCCTCGGCCTGATCGGCGCGGGGCAGTTCCTCGGCGGCGGCAACCTTCATGCCAGCGCGTCCTGTGCGCGGGCCAGAACGTCACCGGCCACGGCCTCGACACTGCGTGCGCCGTCGATAACACGGAAGCGGTCTGCAAACTCATCTGCCAGCGCCAGAAAGCCTGCGCGCATCTTCTGCTGCAGTTCCAGCCCGAAATCCTCAAAACGTTCCTCGGTGCCCTGGCGGCCCTTGGCGCGCGAGAGACCTGTTTCCGGGTCCATGTCGATCAGCAGGGTCAGGTCGGGTTCGCGCGCGATCATAAGCGCGTGCAGCTGGTCCACCTCGGCGCGCAGGTTGCCGCGTGACAACCCCTGATACATGCGGCTGGAATCAGCAAAACGGTCGCAGATCACCACCTTGCCCGCCGCCAGCGCCGGTTCGATCGTGCGTTCCAGATGATCGCGCCGCGCGGCAGTGAATAGCAGCAGTTCGGTTGCGGCCGACCACCGGTCCGGGTCGCCCTCCAGCACCAGCTTGCGGATTTCCTCCGCCCCCGGCGAGCCGCCGGGCTCGCGGGTCAGCACCACATCACGCCCCTCGGCACGCAGCGCCTCGGCCAGAAGTTTGCACTGGGTGGATTTGCCCGATCCGTCGATGCCTTCGAAGGTCAGAAACAGACCCTTGGATGTCTTGGTATTCACGATGCCTCTGCCGGTCCGTTGAGGAATTGGCGCAGCAGCACTTTGGCCGCGGTGGTGACCCGCACGGTGAAGCCGCCGCGCGCCACGTCGTTTGCTGCCACCAGCGGCAGGCGCATTTCGGGCAGCTCATCCGGCTGGATCACCAGCTCGGCCAGCTGATCGCCCTGTTTCACCGGCGCATTGACCGGGCCGTCATAGACCACCTCAGCGCTGATCTCCCGGCCTGCCAGTGCGGGCAGCAGGATTTCCAGATCTTCGGCCGCGACCAGGTCTACGGCCGCGGCGGCACCCATCCAGATATCCGCCTGCGCAACCGGCTCCCCGGCTTTAGCGATGGTTTTTGTGTTAAAGTGGCGAAAGGACCAGTTAACAATGGCTTCCGCCTCCTCTGCGCGCTGCGGGGTAGAATTCAGCCCGGACAGCACGAAGATCACCCGGCGCCCGTCCTGCAGCGCCGATCCGGTCAGCCCGTAACCGGCCTCTTCGGTGTGGCCGGTTTTCAGCCCGTCGGCACCGATCCCCAGCTTCAAAAGCGGATTGCGGTTGCGCACGTTGGAGGGTGCGCGGCCGTCGAATTCAAACGTGGTTTCGGCAAACAGCGGGTAATACTCGGGGAAGTCCTCGATCAGGCTCTCGGCCAGGATGGCGAGATCCTTGGCCGACATCCTATGGCCCGCCATCGGCCAGCCATTGGAATTTGCAAAGGTAGAATTTGCCATCCCCATCTGCTGCGCGCGTTTGGTCATGTAGCGGGCAAACCCTGCCTCGGTTCCATCCGGGCTGAGCGCTTCTGCGATCACCACGCAGGCGTCATTGCCCGACAGCACGATGATGCCGCGCAGAAGATCCTCGACCCGCACCCGGTCCTGGGTGTTGAGGAACATGGTCGAGCCCTTGTAGCTCATCGCGTGTTCCGACACTGGCAGACGTTCGTCCAGCGTCAGCCGCCCGTCGCGCAGCGCCTCGAACGCCACATAGAGTGTCATCAGCTTGGACATGGAGGCCGGCGGCAGCGCCTGCTCTGCATTCTTGGACAGGAGCACCGTATCGGTGCTGGCATCAACCACATAGGCCGCACGCGCCTTGGTATCAAAGGCGGCAGCCTGCAGGGCCGACAGGCTGACGGCAAGCCCGGCGGCGGCCAGCAGCCGGGTGGAGGATTTCACAACATCAAACATCATGAGTGCCCTTTCAGGTCTCAATGGGTGACAGCATAAGCATCGGTGAAGCCGGTGTCTTTCACGCTTTTCAGCAGGGCAGAGCGTTCGGACTTGTTCTGTGCCGGGCCAACCAGCACGCGCCAGAAGGGCTTGCCGCTTGAGGATTGCTCCAGAACGGTCGGGATCATGCCTGCATCGCGCATTATCGCGGCGGTGCGCTTGGCATTGGATTCGACGCTGAAGATGCCGATCTGGATGAAGGGTTTTTCCAGCGATGAGGCAACCGCGGGGGCCACCGCCGCAGGTTTCGGAACAGGTGCAGAAGACGCCGCCGCTGCTGCTGGGGCAGGGGCTGCGGCTTCGATGGCAGCTGCTGCTCCGGCGATCGGATCCAGCGGGGTTTCGGCAATCTCCGCCGGAGCGGCATCGCTGGACGTTTCCAGAGCCGCGGTTTCAACCACAGCGGCCTCTTCAATGGGGTCCGCCTGCCGGGTGTCTTCAGCCGGCGGGGTGTCGTCCACCGCCTCCCGGCGCAGCACGGTCACGTTCAGTTCCACCGGGGCACCGGCCAGCATGCCAAGCGCTGCGGCTGTGTCAGACGAGGCCTGGATGCGCGGCCCGGGGATTTCGCGCTCGCGCCGGAACAGCGCACCGATCACGAATTGCCCGTTGGCGTTGTTGCGGATGATCACCCGTTCCGGGTCAGTGGCATCAGGGTGCGCCACCCAGACGCCGCCCAGCGAAGGCCGCCCGTCCCAGAGGCCCGCTTCCTCGACCTGGAATACTTCGGGGGCCTCCACATCGCGCTCGACCAGCCGGGTGGAACTGCTGGAGACGGCTTCAGAGCTGTCTTTTTTGGGTTGCAGGAAAGAGAGGTTGGCGCCTTCTTCACCGCAGGCCGCAACAAGGGAGAGGGCACCTGCAGCGGCCAGAAGGCGCGCGGCGCGAAGGCCTGTCGGAGAGGATTGGCTCATGCGTCTGTGTCCTTGCCTGTCGTTCCGGGGCTTTGCCGCCGGGTGCCGGGTTTCCCGGTTATACTGCCGATATGCCGCCATCATAACGCGCGAGGGGTTTTATGGAAAGTCCGGCCTGAGGCCTCGGCAAGAAATCCCCGCCCGCGGCATTCCCCTCCGCTCGCGAGGCAAGTTTTCCGCTTGCCTGCGCGCGGGCTTCGTCCTAAACCGCTGATCGGACCGGGGAGGTGGCAGAGTGGTCGAATGCGGCGGTCTTGAAAACCGTTGAACGT
>CAJXHQ010000071.1 GCA_913054485.1 uncultured Paracoccaceae bacterium | reverse complement strand
GATCGCCCTGCTGTTAAAGCATGCGCCGCAGGATTGTATCGCCTTTGTGGATGCCGGCCGCGGGCCGCAAATCCGCGGCTTTGCGGAAGCCGCGCTGCGGCGGGACTATGTGAACGGCTGTGAAACCTCGCCCGTTGGCTACCTGGAAGGCATCTACGTGCAGGCCGGGCACCGCGACGCCGGGGTTGGCCGGGCGCTTGTGCAGGCAGTGCAGGAGTGGGCCCGCGAGCGGGGTTGCCAAGAGCTTGCCTCTGACGCGGATCTCGCCAACCTGGGCAGCCAGGCCTTCCACAAGGCGGCGGGTTTTGAAAAGACAGAACGCGTCGTCTATTTCCGCCAGGAGCTGTAAGCGCCGGGAAACCACCCCGCCGGCAGGCGGGGCAGTCCGGGGAGGCAGCCGCGATCAGAAGGACTGGTTCAGCTCGTCGGCGGCCGGAATTTCGCGCTCGCGGCGGGCGATATAGTCCATCAGAGCCTCGTTTTTTGCTTCATCCAGCTTCGGTTCCTCATATTCCCGCAGCAGCTTCCTGGCATGGGTCAGCGCGCGTTCGGTGATCTCCACGCTGCCCTCGGCCACCCATTGCTCGATCGAGTTGTTGTCGAACATCTCCGGCATGAAGAAAGCGGTCTGGAAATTGTCCTGCGTGTGCGGGTGGCCCAGGTAGTGGCCGCCCGGGCCGATATCGCCGACGGCGGCGACGGCGGTGTCGAAGTCGTCCCACTTCGGGCCTTCAGCCATGCGGTAGGCCATGGCGCATTGTTCCGCATCGACAATAAACTTAGCGACGGAACAATGCATGCCGGCTTCGTTCCAGCCAGCCGAATGCCAGATGTAATTGGCGCCTGCGTGGATGACGGAGCTGAGCGTCGTGGCGCTTTCGTAGCCGGCCTGCGCGTCAAATGTCTTGGCCCCGCCCAGCGTGTTGGAGGTGCGCCACGGCACCCCGTAGTGGCGTGCCATCTGGCCGATCATGAAGTTCATCAGGCTGATTTCAGGCGTGCCTGCCATCGGCGCGCCGGATTTCATCGAAACGGTCGACAGGTAGTGGCCATAGATTGCCGGCGCGCCCTTGCGGATCACTTGCGTATAGGCCAGCGCCGACAGAGCCTCGGCGTTGAGCTGCGCCACAGAGGCCGCGACAGAGGCTGGCGTATTCGCCCCGCCCAGCACGAAAGGAGAGCAGAGCACTGGCTGGTTGCGTTTGCAGAAGGCGCGCATGGCGCCCAGCATGGTTTCATCCCAGACCAGCGGAGAGTTGCCGTTGCAATTGCCGGTGGTGACGGGGTGGTCTTCCAGAAAATCCTCGCCGAACAGGATGGCGCACATATCCATCACATCCTCGGCGTTCTTGGGCGAGGTGGTCATGCCCATGAACATCTTGTCGGAATATTTCATCGACGAGTAGGTGATCCGCAGGTGGCGCTGACTGATCGGGTGGTCATATGGCTCGACGATGTGATGCGCGGAAGAGTGCAGCGCGGGCATCATGTGGCTGAGCTTGTGAAACATCGCGAGATCTTCCAGCAGCGGGTTGCGGCGCACGTCGTCCAGGTCGCGCAGGAAGGGCGCGCCGGTCATCGGAACAAAGACCGAGTGCTTGCCGCCCAGGCGGACATTCTTCTTGGGATCGCGGGCGTGATAGGTGAAGTCAGACGGGATCGTCGCGATCAGCTCGCGCACCAGTCCGCGGTCCAGGTAGACGGTCTCGCCCACCACTTTGGCGCCAACCCGCTTCCAGTCTTCCAGCGCGATCTCGTCGCGGAA
This sequence comes from uncultured Paracoccaceae bacterium, assembly GCA_913054485.1. GTDB lineage: Bacteria > Pseudomonadota > Alphaproteobacteria > Rhodobacterales > Rhodobacteraceae > FREY01. Next base: position 8,093 of record CAJXHQ010000071.1, on the reverse strand, counting down.
GTGGACGCCGACATTTTCCAGGATATCCATCGAGGCATTGTCGATCCGCTCCACCTGGGCCGGGTCCATCACCTCGCAGAGCGGAATATTGCGGGTCAGCCCCGGCAGCATGGTAAAATCGGCAGCGGTGCGCAGGCTGCGGCGGGCAGCCCGGCCGCCGGAACGGCTGCGGCTGCGGGTGGCGGTGTCACTCATCGGCGGTCTCCATTTCTTATCCCCATGATGAAGACGCCGCCGGCCGTCGCCTGCATATCACCGAAGCATCCGTGCAATAACCGACGCCCTGCCCCGGCTTTGCGGCGCCTGCGGACCAGAAGCCGGCCGCCGGCTGCTCAGAGGCCGCTTGCCGCCGAGAAGACGCCGAAGAAGTTGCCGATGATATTGGAGACTGTGAGCGCGTCGTTGACCGGGGATTCGGTGGCGATCACCAGATCGCCCGGGTTGATCCGGAACTTGCGGGCAGAAAACAGCCCGTCAGCCGATGTCAGGTCGAGGGTAAACACAACCCGCTGCTGCAGCGGGCCGCGGGCTGACTCGGCGGCGATCTCAGCCGGATCATACTCGCGCATGATCAGCAGACCTTTCGGGTCCGCCTTATTGTCCTGAAAACCGCCGGCAATGGAAACAGCATCCATCGCGGTGACCTCGTCCTTGGTGAACGTGTGCAGCCCTTCGCGCCCGGTGGCCCCGAAGGACAGGAAATAGCGCTCGTCTTCCTCTACGAAGACCCGGTCGCCGCCGCGCAGCAGCGTGTCCAGGCGCGGGTTATTCAGCAGCCGGTCCACGGAAGTGCCATAAAGCTGTCCGCCGCGGATCAGCCGCACCTGCGGATTGTTGAGCGACGCAGAAATGCCGCGCCCTGCCGAGATCAGCCCCAGAACAGAATAATTCCGGTCCGGCATCGGGTAGGTGCCCGGTGCGGCCACCCCGCTGACCAGATCCACCGCATTGTTGCGGCCTTCCTGCAAATCAAGTTGCAGCTGGGCCGAGGGCACAATGGCTTCCAGCGCGCTTTGCAGTTACTCGCGCGCCAGATCCGGAGACAGGCCCAGCACGTTCACATTGCCCACATAGGGCATGAAAACGGTTCCGTTGGCCGCCACGCGCACATCCTGCAGCTGCACCATCTTCTCGCCTGTTCCGGCCAGGAGCGAAACATCACTGCTGTCCCAGATCCGCAGGGTCAGGTGGTCGCCGGGCTGGATGATCTGTGTTCTGGCCCCTTGGCTGCCGGAAATCCATTGCAGGCTTTCCTGCTTGCCGGTGGGCGGCCATGCAGCCGCCAAGGGCAGAAAGCTGCGGGTGACCGGATATAAGGCAAAGCTCGCGTCCTCCCCCTCGGCTTCCGCCAGGATTTCTTCGCTGACCGGCGCACCGCCGGGCAGGCGGCCCCAGCTGCAAGCCGCCGGAAGCAGTGCCAGACTCGCAGCGAGGGTCAGCAACAAAAGGGAGCGCATTCGAAAGTCCTGCCTGAAACTATTTTCTTTTTGTTGCCGCGAAGATACCGGCAGCACCCCGCCGGTCAACTGAAACCAGAGTGTGCCGCAGTTTTTTCGCGCCACCGGACATTGCAGCCACAATGGGACACCGGGCCGCACAGGCCGGGGCTTAACGTTCCAGGATCTGGCGGTGGCGGTTGTGCAGGAACAGCAGCCCGGCCGCAATCAGCAGCATCCCCGTGCCGTAACCGTAGACCATCGAGGCAAAACCTGCCTCATAGGTGGCGTAGAACCCGGTCCGGGCCAGCCCGGTGGAGTGGATCAGCGGGTTCCACCAAAGCAGCTCCTGCGCCGGTCGCGGCAGATCCTCAAAAAGGTAGATCACCCCCGAGGCCAGAAACAGCGGCCGGGTCACGATCGCCCAGATGCGCTCCCATAGGTCCGACAGGCCGGACAAGAGGCAGTTCACCAGCCCGACACCGCAGCCCAGGGTGGCGGCCATGGCAAAGCCGGCCAGGATGGCGGCAAAATCCAGAATGGCCCGTTCCGCCGTGACGGCGAGGATGCCGGTGATCAGGATGGCCGATACGGCCGCGCCGGTCAGCACATTCAGGATCACACGGCTGATGACGGCATCCAGCCAGGATACCCGGGGGTAGGCCAGCAGCGCACGCGAGTAGCGCAGCGACTGGGAGACCTTGCTGGAGATGTCCATGTAGAGGCTGAACGGCAGATAGCCGGTGGCGTAAAACAACAGGAAGTTGCCGCCCAGCGGCGGCGTGCGCATAAACAGGGAAAGCCCTGCAGAGAGAATGAGGATCATGCCTACCGGCTCCAGCAGGGCCCAGATATAGCCGCCGGGAGAGCGCCCGTAGGTGGCCGCCATTTCCCTCAGCATCAGGGCAGCGATGCTGCGCAGGGCCAGAAACCTGGGACCCGGAATGACAGGGGGTTTGCCGGCGCTCCGGGTCATACTGCGTCACTCATGGCCGGCCGATCCCATGTTCTCCTGGTGCCGGGCGATCCCCTCTTCCAGATCTCCGAAGACCTGGAGCCTGCCGCGCTCCAGCACCGCTGCGGCCTGGCAAAGCTGCCGGATCTGGGCCATTGAATGGGACACTACAATTGCCCCCGCGGTTTTCATCCGCTCTTGGAAAACCCTGCGGCTCTTCTCCTTGAAGGCCGCGTCGCCGACGCTTGTCACCTCGTCCACCAGATAGGTGTCAAAGGGGATGCCGATCGAGATCCCAAAGGCCAGGCGGGACTTCATGCCGGCGGAATACTGGCGGACGGGCATGTGGAAATGCGGCCCCAGCTCGGCAAATTCCGCGACAAAAGCCAGCAGGCTGGTGGTGTCTGTGCCATAGATCCGGGCGACAAACCTGGTGTTTTGCGCGCCGGTCATTTCCGGATGGAACGAACCGGCAAACCCGACCGGAAACGAGATGCTGTCGCGGGTCCGGACCTTCCCACCGTCCGGTTTTGCAGTGCCGCCGGCCAATTCCAGAAGGGTGGATTTTCCGGCCCCGTTGCGCCCCAGCAGCCCGACAGACACCCCGCTTGGAAAGGTCGCCGTGATATTGCGGGCCACCCATTTCCGCCCCCCCCGCGGGGTGCGGAAACTTTTGCTGAGGTTCTCGAAGCGGATCATCTCAGCGGCCCTATCTGCGGTCGCGGAGCGAGTAGTAGACCAGGCTCAGGATTGCCCAGGCCAGGAAGGAGAAAGCGGCAATAACGGCGATGATCAGGCTGCGCTGCGGAAACTCGGATTTCTCGACTGCCGAGTGGTGGATATAGGCGACCAGATAGCGGCTCTGGCGCTGTGATTCTGCCACCGCCGCATCCAGCGCGGCGCGGGAGGCAGCGTAGGTCAGCTCGGCAAATTCGCGGTCCGCCATCAGGCGTTCGAAACCAGCAATAGCATCGGCATAGGTTGCCCCGCCCGGCCCCTGCCCCTCTGCCCCGAACTTGTCCCGTTCCGCCGTCATCCGTGCCCGGATGACACCAATGCGGTTTTCCGCCTTGGCGATGCGCGGGTCATCCGACTGCACCGAAGCTGTCAGCAGGTCATAGCTGATCAGCGCTTCGGCAAGCTGGACTTGCAGGGTGTTCAAAAGCCCCGCCTGTCCCTTGATATCCGCTTCGGGGTCGTCAATCCGGTATCGCAGCCGAAAGGTTGTCAGCGCCTCGCGCGCATCTGAGACCAGCCGTTCCGCACGATCCACATCAGCGCGGGCATAGCGGGTCGCATCGTCGCGGGCCAAGGCAGCCAACCCGTTGATCATGGACGAGCTTTCATCCAGAACCGCGGCCGCGATCGCCTGCGCATCGTGCGGCTCAAAAGCCAGCACACGCACCTCCATCAGCCCGGATCCCGCATCGTAGGACACCCGCAGCATTCGATCCCAATAGTCGGTGAGGTCCTCGATCGTGCCGCCTGGTTCGTAGCTCATCAGCGGGTCTTCACGGAAAAAGCGGGCATAGAGCGTGCGCAGGTCAAGCCGGTCATCAATGCGGCGCACCATCTCCTGACTGCGGATGAACTCATAGAGGATTTCGGAGTCAGCACCACTTCCGGAGGAGCCAAAGGCCGCGCCTAGGCCACCGAGAAAATCACTGGCCAGCGCGGAATCACTGCTGCGCACCGTGAAGCCAATTGTGGAGGCGTATTGATCCCTGGCCACGGCCAGCAGGTAATAAGAGGCGGCCGTGGCTGGCAGCAGAACCATCAGAACGAAGGACAAGAGCAGGCCGCGATGACGGAGTTTCACCGTGGCCGGCAGTGCCGCCGCCGGGCCGCCCGGCGCCGCTTTGTGCACCCGCTCTGCATTCAGGTGCGCCAGTTTCGGAGAAAACTCTTCACTCATCAAATGACATCCGTTCTGTCTGTCTTTTTCCGCGGCTCCTGTTGCGGCAAGGGGAAGCGCGCCGAACCGGCGGCGCATTGCGGTCAGATAGGCGCAACAATGACGCGAAGGACGGCGCATTGTTTCCGGTCACACCGCCTTCCGCCCAAGTTTCGCCATAAATGTAAAAAATCCGGTAAACGCGGATCTGATGAGCGGGAGTTCAGTTCAGCGCCAGCTGCGCCCGGAACAGCGCGCCGGAAGTTGCGCTCTCCTCTTTGACCCCGGCAAGCCGGAGCATATGCCAGGCCAGCGCCTGATTGCTGGAAATCACCGGGACGCCAAGGCGCCGTTCGATCTCCGGGATCACACTCAGGCAACGCAGGTTGGTGCAGGAGATGAAGACAGCATCGCAAGGGGCGCTCTGCGCCACCTGGACGGCGGCCTCCGCGATAGAGGCCTCGGAGATCCGCGCCACAACCCGGTCGTCGCCCTGCTCAAAGGATCCGAAGCCTGCAATGCTGAGACCCGCCTCTTCCAGTTTCTGCCGCATCCGCGCCGAGACCTCCGGCATATAGGGCGTGACAAAGCCCAGACGCCTGACCCGCAAGGCATGTGCGGCTGCAACCGTGGCAGCCAGAGGATCGGTCACCCTGGCGCGAGGAAAGACGGTCTGGATGGTTCCGGCAACCTGCGCGGACCCGATGACGGTCGAGGCGGAGGTGCAGCCATAGCCGATCACGTCGAAGTCCAGTGAGGCGGGCAACAGCCGGGCCGAGGCGGGCAGATCCGCCTGCATCTGCGCCAGCGTATCCGGGCGGATCTCAGGCACCATCGGGATCCGGCTGTGGTAGAGTGCGACCCCGTCGAGGCTCAGCATCTGCCGGAACTCCGCCTCCAGCGTCTCATCCGTTTCCAGCACGATCACCCCCAGGCTGGCGCGTGTCCCGATCCCCTGATCCGTCTCATAGGCAAGCTTCATTACAGACCCCTCAAATCACCGGCAGTTCCCGCGGGGCACGGGCCGACAGCAGCTCTGCCCCGCCTTCGCGCACCACGATGTTTTCCTCGTGCACCATCATCTTGCCCGCACCGTAGCTCAGCGAGGGTTCCAGCGTCAGCACCATGTTCTCCTCCAGCACCGTGTCATCAAAGACGGCGTGCGAGGGCCATTCCGTCAGCTGCATGCCCAGCCCGTGGCCCAGCCGGCCGATATCACCGCCGGATGTGTCAAAGCCGGAAATCACGTTCTGCATGGCATGAAAAAGGTCGCGGCAGGTGGTGCCGGGGCGCGCGGCTGCGAGGCCCGCCTCGGTCGCGCGCCACAGAACCTCATGGGCGCGGCACGAAAGATCATCTGCCTTACCAATGGCAAAGTTGCGGTCAAAGTCGCAGAAATAGCCGTCCCATGTGGCACCCGTATCCAGCATGACAATGTCCCCTTCCTGCAAGGGACGCGCAGAGGGCGGCGAGATTACATCGCTGTAGCCGCCCTGATCCGCGCCGCCGACCAGATATGGCACGTCATCTGCCCCCAGCCGCAGCGCCTCACGCCGGAAGTCCCGGAACAGCGCCTCCAGCGGCTGGCCCGCAAAAGCGATCTTCGGCATCTGAGCGAATGTTTTTGACCCGATGGCGCAGATATGGGCGAGTTTTTCGATCTCGGCTTCGGATTTCACCATCCGCTGCGCCCGGACAAGAGCGGTGGCATCGGTGATGTTCAGCCCCGGAAGGCCCGCCAGAAGACGCTCGTAATCCGCCAGCGGCATCCTGAGGGAGGTTTCATGCCCTTTCATCATCCCGATTGTGCCGCCACCCCCGGCTATCGGAGCAAGCAGGTCTGTCAGCAGCGAGATCCCGTCATCCTGCGGCGCCGGGGCGCTCCAGGTGCGGATGTCATCGATCCAGGTACGGCGCATCAGGTCGGCACCGATGGAAGGGATCACGGCAACCGGCTTGCCCTTGGCCGGGACAAACAGGAACCAGGGCCGGGTCGGGCTTTGCCAGAACAGGGTGTGGAAACCGCTGAAATAACGCACCTCCGGTTCGGTCAGCAGCAGCAGCCCGTCCAGCCCCTGCGCCGCCATCCGGGCCTGCGCCTGTTCGGTGCGGGTGGCAAATTCTGCCTCTGCAAAGCCGCGGGCCGGTGTGTCAGAGATGATCCGCCCCGCGCATGATGGCCTCGAAAATCACCGGATCCGTAACCCCTTCGGAGCCGATCAGCAGTGCGCGGGATGTTTCGTCCAGACCCAGTTTGGCGGACAGATCCGGATCAAGCCGCGCCGCGATCAGCGCCGCGAGGCCGGCCACGGCGCTTTCGCCTGCTTCCACCAGCGCATCACCTGTCTCTGCCTTGGCCAGAAGCCGCACCGTGGGGGCCACGATCGCATCCGGGATAGTGACAAAATCCGCAGCTTCTTCGCTGAGAATTTCCCAGGCCATTCCCGAGGGCTCGCCGCAGGAGAGGCCCGCCATGATGGTTTCCGCTTCGATGGCGACATTGGTCGCGGTGCCATTGCGCGCGCTCTCGAACAGGCAGGCGGCCAGCTCGGGCTCGACAATCACCACGCGCGGAGCGTCTGCGCCATAAAACTGCCGCAGCCCCGCCGCGACCGAGGCCGCCAGACCGCCAACACCGCCCTGCAGGAAGACATGTGTCGGCGGATGTTCCAGCCTCTCGCAGATCTCCCGCGTCATCACGCCGTAACCCGCCATCACGTTGCGCGGCGGCTCGGTATAGCCCTCCCAAGAGGTGTCCGAGACCACATGCCAGCCGTTCGCCTCCGCTTCAGTCTTGGCCAGCAGGACAGAGTCGTCATAATCGCCTTCGATGCGGATCACCTCTGCGCCCAGATCGCGCATCGCGGCGGCGCGGCCTTCGCTGACCTCGGCGTGGATGTAGATCCGGCAGGGCGCCCCGACCCGCTGGCACCCCCAGGCGAGCGAGCGGCCGTGGTTGCCGTCAGTTGCGGACACCAGCGTCACCTGCGCGCAGGCCTCGGCATGTTTGCCGTTGCGGATGTCCGCAAGGCTGACCCTCTGACCCAGCTGGGCGCTGAGTTCCACCTGCAGAACCCGCATCGCCGCATAGGCCCCGCCGAGCGCCTTGAAGCTGCCCAGCCCGAAACGCGGGCCTTCGTGTTTATAGTCAACACGGCCCACGCCGATCTGCCGCGCCAGCCCGGCCAGCGAAACCAGCGGGGTTGCGGCATAGCCCTCCCAGGCCATGATTTCGGCGCAGGCCTCTGCAAAATCCTGTTCGGTGAGGACGCTGCGCGCCGCTGCACCGGCCCGTGGCGCGCCGGGCGCATGGTGCAGCACAGCAGAGGAGAAGAGATCCAGCATTGTCAGTCCTTTCGTGCGGGCAGCCGGTCCTTCACCAGCTGTACCCAGAACTCTGCACCGATGGGCAGCAGAGCGTCGTTGAAATCATAATCCGCCGCGTGCAGCGGCTGGCCCTGCGGCCCTTCGGTGCCATTGCCCATGAGCAGGAAACAGCCCGGAACAGCCTCCGCGAACTGCGCAAAATCCTCGGAGAAGCTCATCGGCGGGCGGTTGCGGATCACCTCGCAGCCCGCGGCTTCGCCGGCTCGATAGACCGCTTCCACTGGAGGTTCGGCGTTGATGGTCTCCACAAAGCCGGTCTCAAACAAAACCTCTGCCGTCACCCCGTGGGTTGCGGCCACCCCGGCGGCAATGCGGCGCATGAAGCCTTCGATGGCGTTCCGGTCGGCCGGGTTGCCAGCCCGCACATCGCCCTTCAGCAGCGCATGGCCGGGCAGCACGTTGCGCAGCCCGTCGGTGATGA
>CAJXHQ010000070.1 GCA_913054485.1 uncultured Paracoccaceae bacterium | reverse complement strand
CTTGCAAAGAATAGCGGAGGCCGGGTGCCTCCAATGAATATGAGACGAGGAAACAAAATGCTCGAAATCAAGAACCTGCACGTTCAGCTTGAAGAAGAAGACAAGCAGATCCTGAAAGGTGTCGACCTGAAGGTCGAAGCCGGTAAGGTGCACGCCATCATGGGGCCGAACGGCTCGGGCAAATCCACGCTCTCTTATGTGCTGTCCGGCAAAGACGGTTACGAGGTCACCGACGGCGAAGCGACGCTGGAAGGCGAAGACCTGCTGGACATGGAGCCGGAAGCGCGCGCGGCAGCCGGCCTGTTCCTGGCGTTCCAGTACCCGGTGGAAATCCCCGGCGTCGGCAATATGACCTTCCTGCGGACCGCGGTGAACGCACAGCGCAAGGCGCGCGGCGAAGACGAACTGTCCGCCGCTGACTTCCTGAAAGTGGTCCGCGCCAAGGCCAAGACCCTGAAGATCGACGCCGACATGCTGAAGCGCCCGGTCAACGTCGGCTTTTCGGGTGGTGAGAAGAAGCGCAACGAGATCCTGCAGATGGCGATGCTGGAGCCCAAGATGTGCATCCTGGACGAGACCGACTCGGGCCTCGACGTGGACGCGATGAAACTGGTTTCCGAAGGTGTGAACGCGCTGCGCGACGCGGGCCGCGGTTTCCTGGTTATCACGCATTATCAGCGCCTTCTGGACCACATTAAACCCGATGTCGTGCACATCATGGCCAACGGCCGCATCGTCAAGACCGGCGGGCCTGAGCTGGCGCTGGAAGTTGAGAAGAACGGCTATGCCGACATCCTGGCAGAGGTGGCATAAATGGCGCTGCCGGAAGTAAAGCAAACCGCAACCGACGCGCGCCTTGCCGCGATGGAGCTGCCCCAGGGCGGCTGCCTGAAAGAGGCGCGCAACGCGGCATTGTCGCGCGTGCAGACCATGGGCCTGCCGACGCGGCGGGATGAGTATTGGAAATACACCCGCCCGGAAACGCTGACTTCTGCCGAGGTGACTTCGGCGGCGATCTTTTCCAATGACGAAGCGCCGATGTTCGACAGCCACGACCGGCTGAAAATTGTCTTTGTTGACGGGGTGTTCGACGCCGAAGCTTCGGATGATCTGGCGCTGGAAGGCGTGCAGATCGACCGGATCGAAGACATCTGCTGCAAGGACATCCACTGGGCCAAAGATGTCTATGGCGTACTGGAAGCCCGTGGCCAGTCGCCGGTGCAGCGCCCGCTGGCGGCGCTGAACACCGCTTTTGCGGCCGATGGCGTGGCGATTCACATCACAGGGACGCCCTCGAAACCGATCAACCTGATCTATATCCACGCCAAGGAAGACTCCGACGCGCTGCTGCACCACGTGATCCGCGTGGAGCCGGGCGCCGAGGCGACCATTCTGGAAAACGGCCCCGCCGCTTCGCGCTTCAACAAGTGCATGGAGATCGACGTGGCCGACACCGGCAAGCTGCATCTGGTGCGGGCGCAAGGCCGCGACCACGAGCGCCGCGCCGCCACGCATCTCTTTGCGCGTCTCGGCACCGAGTCGGTCTTCAAGTCCTTCACCCTCACCGTGAACGGCGTACTGACCCGCAACGAAGCGGTGATCGAGCTGACAGGCGATGACGCCGTTGCCCATATCGCCGGCGCTTGCGTTGGCGATGGTGATTTCCACCACGACGACACGGTCTTCATCACCCATGACGCGGTGAACTGCGAAAGCCGCCAGGTCTTCAAGAAGGTGCTGCGCAACGGTGCCACCGGCGTTTTCCAGGGCAAGATCCTGGTGAAGGAAGGCGCGCAAAAGACTGACGGGTATCAGATTTCCCAGTCGCTGCTGCTGGACGGCGACAGCCAGTTCCTGGCCAAGCCGGAACTGGAAATCTATGCCGATGACGTCGCCTGTTCACATGGCTCCACCTCCGGTGCCATCGACGAGGAGGCGCTGTTCTACCTGCGTGCCCGCGGTGTTCCGCAAAAGATCGCAACCGATCTGCTGACACTCTCGTTCCTGGCCGAAGCCGTGGAAGAGATTGAAAGCGATGCGATCGCGGATGACATCAACGCCCGTCTCGAGGGCTGGCTGGCGCGCCGCGGCTGATGGCAGTCACGAGCGACATAGCCGCTACCTACCGGGGGCCGCGCAGGGTGATTGCGCGGCTTCTGGCCATGGGCGTGCGCGAGGACCGGCTGCTGGCCTTCCTGATGGGGGCCTGCATCCTGACTTTCATCTCCCAGATGCCGCGCCTCGCCCGTGAGGCGCATCTGACCGGTCAGGAGCTGAACATGCTGCTGGGCGGCTCGCTGCTGGGCTGGATCTTCATCGCGCCGCTGATGCTCTATTTTCTGGCCTGGCTGATCCATGTGGTTGTGGTCATCTTTGCCCGGCAGGGCAGCAGCTACGGCGCGCGGCTGGCGCTGTTCTGGGCCTTCCTGGCCTCCAGCCCGCTGATGCTTCTCAACGGTCTCACCGCCGGCTTCATCGGTCCGGGCGTCGAATTGACGCTTGTCGGCATTTTGTGGCTGGCTGCTTTCCTTTGGTTCTGGATTTCCGGGATGATTGAGGCTTATAGGCAGGGATGACCATGTCTTTGCAAACGCTCGCCATTCAGACCATCCTTCAGCCTGCCGAGGCCGCCCGCGCGATCCTGTCGCGAGACTGGCCGCGCGAGGTGCTGTGGACCGGACTGTTTCTGGGGCTGGTGCTGAACACGCTGTTCTTTGCTCTGCAACAGGTGATGTTCCCGGTGCCGGATGCCGCTCAGGTGATCCGGATGGGCGTCACCTCATATCTGATGATGAACTTGGCGATTCAGCTGGCGCTGATCGGCGGCGTCACCGTGGCCGGGCGTTTCCTGTCGGGGCAGGGCCGTATGGACCAGGTGATGGCACTGATGGTCTGGCTGCTGGTTCTGCAGGCCGCTGGCCACGCGGTAATGCTGCTTGTGATCATGCTCTCGCCGATGCTGGCGGTGCTGATGAACCTTGTCATCGTGGCCGCAGGTTTCTTCATCATGCTGCATTTCGTTAACGAGGTGCACAGGCTCGGCTCGCTGTTCAAGGCTTTTGCTGTGGTGCTGATGGCCGGTGTGCTCGTCATTGCCGCGCTGACGGTGTTTCTGAACCTCTTCGGGTTCTCCATTTTGGGACTTTCCGCCAATGTATGACGTCGCAAAAATCCGCGCCGACTTCCCGATCCTTTCGCGCGAAGTGAACGGCAAGCCGCTGACCTACCTGGACAACGGGGCCTCTGCGCAGAAGCCGCAGGTTGTGATTGATGCGGTAACGCGGGCCTACGCCGAGGAATATTCCAATGTTCACCGCGGGTTGCACTACCTTTCTAACCTCGCCACCGAGAAATATGAAGCCGTACGCGGCACCATCGCGCGTTTCCTGAACGCTGGCGACGAAGACACTATCGTGCTGAACTCTGGCACAACCGAAGGCATCAACCTGGTCTCTTACGGCTGGGCCGCGCCACGGCTTGAGGCCGGCGACGAGATCGTCCTTTCGGTGATGGAACACCATGCCAATATCGTGCCCTGGCACTTCCTGCGCGAACGCCAGGGTGTGGTGCTGAAGTGGGTCGATACAGAAGCTGACGGCAGCCTGGATCCGCAGGCGGTGATCGATGCGATCGGCCCCAAGACCAAGCTGGTCGCGGTCACACAGTGCTCCAACGTGCTGGGCACCGTGGTTGATGTGAAATCGATCTGCACGGCGGCCCGCGCCAAGGGCGTTCCGGTGCTGGTCGACGGCTCGCAAGGGGCAGTGCATATGCCGGTCGACGTGCAGGACATCGGCTGCGATTTCTACGCGATCACCGGCCATAAGCTTTACGGCCCCTCCGGCTCAGGCGCGATCTATATCCGGCCTGAGCGCATGGCCGAGATGCGCCCTTTCATCGGAGGCGGCGACATGATCAAGGAAGTCACCAAAGACGCGGTCACCTATAATGACCCGCCGATGAAGTTCGAAGCCGGCACCCCCGGCATCGTGCAGACCATCGGCCTCGGCGTTGCGCTGGACTACATGATGGACGTCGGCATGGCGGATATTGCTGCCCACGAGGCAGGCCTGCGCGCTTACGCTCAGGAGCGCCTGAGCGGGCTCAACTGGATCAATGTGCAGGGCAAAGCCCCTGGTAAGGCTGCCATCTTCAGTTTCACGCTGGACGGCGCCGCGCATGCCCATGACATCTCCACCGTTCTGGACAAGAAGGGCGTCGCCGTGCGCGCCGGCCACCATTGCGCAGGCCCCCTGATGGAGCATCTCGGCGTCACCGCCACCTGCCGCGCCTCCTTTGGCATGTATAACACCAAGGCAGAGGTCGACACGCTCATCGACGCGCTGGAACTGGCACACGACCTGTTTGCGTAAAGACCGCAAGGCACTTCGCCGCGCCTTGCTGTAAGCGCCTTGAAAGGCGCTTACACGCGGTTTCAAAACCGCCTTTTCCAAAGGCTTACAACAGCCCTTGGACGCGGGCCTGTCACCCCATGTGCCTGTCCACAACCCTCTGCACCATCGGCGCAAAGTGCCAGAAATCCGGCGTGGCCATGTCCGCATATTTCCCGGCCTCGTCCAGATAACGCACGGCGATGATTTCCTTCAGGTTCGGGTTCTTGGCAAACGCCGCCGCTTCCTCAGCGCTCATCGGGCCGCCCTGCAGGTTCAGGGAATGGATGGAGGCCTCGGACAGCCTGTTGAAATATTCCGGCTTGGTGGCGCAGAGATAGCGTTTGGCGGCCACGTGGTAACGCACGCAGTCGGTGACAACAGACGGGAAAAACTCTTCCAGCACCCTGGCGCCGGCTTCTTCGTGATGGCGGTCTTCGGTGTCGTCCATGGTGAAGGTGCCGAACTCCGAGGTGAAATGTCCGATGTCATGCAGCAGGGCCGCGACGATGATGATTTCATCCTGGCCGTTCTGCTCGGCAATCGTGGCACCCTGCAGCATGTGTTCGGCCATGGTGACCGGCTCACCCAGGTATTCCTCGCCGCCTCGGCGGTCAAAAATACCGCCGAGAAACTCCACGATATTGTCCCGGGTCAGGGTGGTATGGTCCTGCGCGCTCATGCCTCTGCCTCCAGCACGGCCAATGTGGACAGCAACCCGTCCTTGTCGGCGTAACAGCCCTGCAACCAGCGTGAACCCGACCCGGAATACCCGGTGCGCGCATGCAGAACACGGGTATTGTCCACGATAAAGCTTTCGCCCGGCTCCAGTTTGAAGGCAACACCCATGCCCGGCTCATCGATGATCTCCCCCAGCCGCCGGTAAGCCGCGTAATAGGCCTCCATCCGCGCGAAAGGGATATCCGTGAATGGCGCAGAGGAACGGTTGTTGAAGCGGATGCCTGCCAGCTGCCCGTCAGGTGCCAGCTCGATCATCGGGCGGCGGGAGCGCAGGCAGACGCCGTCAGAGCCCTTGTATTCAAAACGCGCCGGATAACCGGCCAGCAGGTCAAACCCGTCCGGATTCTCCTCGCGCAGCCGCTCTGCAGCCCGGAACCCGTCGACCACAATGCTGTCGCCGCCTTCGGCCGAATTCTCAAGGCAATAGAGGATCTGAAGGGTCGGAACCGGGTCCCGGTAGGGATTGTCGGTATGCGCCTGCAACCCAAGGCCGGTGAACGCCAGGTTGGTCGGGTTCACCTCGGTGCGCACCTCAAAGTAGCGCCCGTAATTGGTTTCGCGCACAAAGCCGAACATGGCTGCGGTGTCCAGCAGCGCGCCCTCGGCAGCAGGCCCGCCGGTCAGCTTGGCAAAGCCAAAGCGCGCAACAGCAGAAAGCCAGCGCCGTTTTACCGCGGCATCGCTGCGGACGCCGTCCCACTCAAATGCCGGGGGAGCAAGGGAGCCATCCCAGGTCTGCACCCCGTCGGCCAGCCATCCGGCCTTCGGTGGCGTCGCGCGGTCATAGGTGTTTTTCTCCAGCCAATCATAGGGATAAGAGACGGTCTTATTCTCAGGGGCGAAGCTGACAGACAGATGATCCGCCTCTGCCCGGGCGCTGGAAATCGCCGTGTCCCGGGGAATATCACCGATGGTGATCAGCCGCTGGCCATTGCCCGGCGCGCGGGTCTCAGGATCCAGCGCATTGTCGCGCAGCCACAGCGCATGAAAGCGGAGCGGAGCCGATCCGGGGCTTGTGAGGGTCAGAAAGGATCCGGAGGGATCGGTGGAGACTGTGTAAGGCATGGGTGAACACTCAGAACTGTTGTTGGCCTGCTTGCAAAGCTATCCGGTTCCAGCCATCAAATAAAATCAGCGATTGATGCCCTGAGAGTTAGGAATTCTTATGTCAGATCCTGCCCGCCCGCACAGCCTGCCGCCGCTGGACTGGCTGCGCATTTTCGAAGCTGCCGGCCGGCTTGGCAGCTTTACCGCTGCGGCCGGGGAGTCTGGCACCACACAGGCTGCGGTCAGCCAGCGGATCCGCAATCTGGAAAATCATCTGGGCAGGGAACTGTTTGTGCGGTCGGCACGCGGTGTGACGCTCACAGTCGACGGGGAGAGCTACCTGCCGCTGGTCCACCAGGCGCTGACCGCGCTGCGCCAGGGCACCGACGATCTGTTTTCTACCGCCCCCCGCGAATTGCGGATCGCTGCACTTGATTCTCATATCAGCGGTATTCTTCTGCCCAGGATGGCCAGCTTCCTGGCGCAGCGCCCCGGGCTCCGCCTGATCACGGATTCTGTCCCGAAACGATCGCGCTTTGATGAAGAGAAAACCGCCCTGCAGATCCGCTTTGGCCGGGGCAGTTGGCCGGGGCGGGTTTGCCGGCTGCTGCACAGCGAGGAGCTGCAGCCGATGGCCGCCGGCGGCTTTGAAGAAGAATGGCGCAGCCTGCCTGTCATCATGGTTCGCGGCGAACGCCCGGGCTGGGAGGATTGGGCCGCCCACAGCGGCGCGGCGGCCCCCGGTCCGCCGGTTTTGTCCTTCGACACCATGGGCCACGGGCTGAGTGCTGCCACGTCGGGGCAGGGGGTTGTGCTGGGCTCTACCGTTCTTGGGGCGCATTTGCTGGCGTCCGGCGCATTGAAACCCGTTTCCGAACAGAAGTTCCAAACCGGCCAGGGGTATTGGCTGACTTGGCCAGAGAGCTTCGCGGCCTCCCCCAAACGGCGGGAAATCTGCGACGCGCTGACCGACGCCCTGCGGTCAGCCTGTTAGGCCGGAGTTTTGAAAGACTTGCGGCGGCGGCGCACCTGCGCGCCGTAGGATCCGGGCAGGCTGTTGCCGCCGTGAGTGGGATCAAACAGGCGCACCGTGCGTTCCATGGCCTGCAAGCTAGGCTCCGGCAGGTCCGACAGTGCAGTGACTGCATTGCCGCCCAGCACCTGCGGCGCATAGGCCCGGCGCGGAACCGGCTGAACAGTAAACAGCGGGTCCGACGCACGGAGTAAAATCTCCCGGTCGGTTTTCAGCAGCCGGATGTTCACGAAAAGCGGGCAGGGGCGGAATTGGTCGGTCTCAACGATCCCCTCGTACAGGAAATGTGTGTCCGGTCCCGGAACATTCGGCAAGGGACGCACCAGAACGCTCCAGTCCGGGTCGCTCTCAATAAAATAGCCGGTCCAGATCTGCACGATGCCGGGCACAAACAGTTTCTGCGCTGCATGGGGCATGCGTCCTTGCAACGCCTCGGGCGCTGCCCGGTCCCATTCTTCCTGTTCCTCAGCACCAAAGCTGAGGGTTTCAAGGCTGTGCCAGTCTCCGTCGCTGAAGACCTCCGCCTCGCGCCCAGTCCATCGCAACCTCAGGTCGCAGGGTGGAAAAAGCGTCCACCCGAAGGCGGACGCCATGGCCATGGCTTCACAATACTGAAAAGCCGCAGCGGGGGCCGATCCCAACGCCGTTCTATCGCCGGGCATCGGGGGAATTAACCCGGAGAGGGCTGAAATGAACCGGATGGGTGCCATGTCTGCTCCTGTCCCGGGGCCTGTTCTGGAAACCTGCCTGCGTTAGGGTTACTTCCCGTTTGCAGCCTTTTGCAGGTGAATACGGACAGCCGGAGCAGATGTACCGCCGCCGATCATGATACGGGGCTGGCTCTTCGGGGTGATAATCGTGGTTTTCTTCATCGCAAAACCTCCATTGCAGGGTTGGGTAGGGCAATGAAATTTTTTATTAGATTATTTTACAATCTTAAAATGTATAAATAATCGCAAAATATTCAAATGGAGAGCGCAGGGGGTAATTCAACAACGGTGCCAACCCTGTGAGGGTTGCCATGCAAAGCACTGTAAGGAAATATCTTTTACTTACCATCCACCGAAACAGCCTGACGACTTTGGCAACGTGCGCATTGCTCCGTCTTGCTTAAGCGGCGCAGGGCAGGTCTGCCTCCGAAGAAACCAAAGGAGGCCAGAATGCCGCAAAAGAATCCTTTTGAAAACCGCGCGCCGATCCTTGGCGGACCAGCCAAGGATCTGATTCCCGTCACTCCTGGCGATTTCAGCGATCTGCCGGGGGACGTCGCGGTTGCCCTCCATTTCGAGGCCGCGGGGACTGTCACTTTCACCTCGCTGAGAGGTGAGATTCGTTCCGTTGGTGTCTTGGCCCACACAACTCGCAACGTGGCCGTGCGCCGGGTACATGCCACCGGAACACATGTGGCCGGCACGATCCATGCCTATGTCGCAGGGTACAACTGGCGCGGCCCGGCATTCCCTTGAACTGAATTCAACAACTTTAACGGAGACGGTGCGATGCGTTCAGGACTGGGGATCGGTTTGGGCTACGAAACGGATGCGCACCGGAGTTTGCCGTTTTCCCAGGGGCAGCTGACGGATCCACTGACATGGCATAGGTTCACCGCAGGGGCGGTGTTCCAGACCACTTCAGGGGGAATCCCAGCCGCTGGTGCAGGCGATCCGGTCGCTCTCTCACGGGATGCAGGCCGTGGCGCGCGGGACGCGCTGGTGCGGTGTCAATCTGCTGACCGGGGATATTGTGCAGAGCAACGTCCCCTCTGCTCTGTAGCGAGCCCCGGCAACGGTGAATACCGGGTCCGCGGCATAGCCCCGATTGAGCCCCCCTTGTGCCCGCAGTCAAGGGCCAGCCTCAGCCCGGATGGTGTGCAGCTATACTACCAGGGCGACGGGGTCTCAGGCATCTGCGCCGGGTCGAAACAGGGACCGAGGCAAGCCCGGTTCAGACCGTCGGCGCGCCAGAAGATGTGATCGAGCCGGGCCAGCCGGATATCTGGCACCTGGCTCATGATCAGGTGGATGACCGCCTGACTGTGGACCTGCCGGAATTGAGCGGTGCCACGGAGTTCTGGACCGGTGAAAACGGAGTGGTGATCAGCACTGGTATTGACGCTGCCGCGGGCCTTCGTGATTTTCCGGCACCTGCGCGCCTCTATGCCTATGGGGTGGTGAACCGCACGCTGACCGGTGCTGAAACTGACCTGCTCACTGGATATCAGATCAACCTGCGAGGTGAATAAATGCAACGTGTTACGCTGAAAACCCCTCTGTCTCTGAGAGACGCGGCCGGATATGCCGCCTGGTTCATGGGGAAGGCGCAGAACGCAGGCAGTTACGCGACGCTGGCGGTTCAGACCGATGGGGATGGCAATTCTTACGTGATCTCCTCGGGCCTTTGGACTGAAGCACAGATCGCAGGGGGCAGCGCTCCGGCCATTCTCCAGGCCCGTGCCGCGTCAGGGATTACCCCGAGGGCTGCAATCTGGCGCTGGTGCAGAAGGCGCAGACGAAGCTCGTCTTTGCCAGTCCCGAAACAGACGGGGCGGTCGGAACCATGGCGTTGGATCTGGGTAACGACAGGATCACCGCTGTCTTCGGACCGCGGCAAGAGGCGCTTGCGGCGCCCGGCCACAAGGCAAATCACTGTCTCGTCGGGTCCGGGTGAAAATGGCGCACCTGATAGGATTCGAACCT
>CAJXHQ010000069.1 GCA_913054485.1 uncultured Paracoccaceae bacterium | reverse complement strand
GTTCTTCGGCAATATCGTCGGCCATGCCAAGGGCGTGGATGACCCTGCCTCGCTGACCACCTGGACCGCAGAAGCCTTTGACCAGAGCCTGGACTGGGATCGCATCCGCGAGTTCCGCAAGATGTGGGATGGGCCGCTGATCATCAAGGGGATCCTGGACGCCGAGGACGCCAAACAGGCGCTGAATGTCGGAGCCGATGCGATCATCGTCTCCAACCACGGCGGCCGCCAGCTGGACGGCGCGCTGAGTGCGATCAAGTCGCTGCCCGCGATCATGGACGCCGTCGGCGACAAGATCGAAGTGCACCTGGACAGCGGTATCCGCTCGGGCCAGGACGTGCTGAAGGCGCTGTCGATGGGCGCCAAGGGCACCTATATCGGCCGCGCCTTTGTCTATGGCCTCGGCGCCATGGGAGAGGCCGGCGTCACCAAGACGCTGGAACTGATCCACAAGGAGCTGGACCTGTCGATGGGGCTCTGCGGGGTACGCAATGTCACCGATCTGAGCCGCGAAAACCTGCTGGTTCCGGAGGATTTCGAAGGCCGCTGGGCCTGATAAATACCGCTTCGACTGTGCGGATTGGTCAAATCGCCTGACCGCACGGCGCATTAGCAAACCGGCCCCTTTGAAGGCCAATGCAACACCAAGGAGGGGGTGACATGCGTGCACCCCCTGTACACCCTCCGTGCACCGGGGCGGCAGCCAAACAGGGTTAATCGCCCATCATCTCCAAAATGAGCGTCTGCGCCCCGGCGAGGCTGGAGACCACGCACTCCGCCCCGGCCTCCCGCAGCCGCGCGGCGTGGCCCTCGGTGATGTGGGACGCGCCGTCAAACCCGATGCAGCGTATGCCCGCAGCCCGTGCAGCGGTCACACCGGCAATGCTGTCCTCCAGCACGATGCAACGCTCCGCCACCACACCCCGCTGGGCCGCCGCATAAAGGAAGATGTCCGGTGCGGGCTTGCCCTTTGCCACCAGCGCAGTGGCGTAGATATGCGGGTAGACCAGCTCGTAGAGCCCGCATTCAACCAGCCCCAGCGCCAGTTTGGCCGGGGCGGAGGAAGACGCGATGCAGGAGCGCCCGCGGACGGACGCCAGCAGCTCTGCCGCGCCGGGCACAGCCTGCAGGTCCGAGCGGTAGAGCGCCTCTACCCGTGCCTTGATCCGCTCCCGGAAATCCGGCGGCAAGGTGAGGCTGAAATCTGCGGCGATCTGCGCGTCCACGTCAGAATCGGGCACGCCCGAAAACAGGGCCGAGATTTCCTGCCAGGTAATGTCAGCCCCCAGCACCCGATACGCGGCGGCATCAGCTTCGCAGGCGATGATCTCGCTATCCAGCAGCACCCCGTCGCAGTCAAAAATCACAAGATCAATGGCAGGCATGGCAAATCCTCAAAGCAACATGCGCCTGTCTAGCGCGAGGCCTGCCAGCCCCGGAATCACTTTGCATGTCAGCCTGTTTCAGGCCGCAAAAAAGCAGCGGCAGTTAATCTGCCGCTGCTTCCGGGACAAAGCCGGCCTTCAGTGCAGGGTCACTGCTGCAGGTCTTCGGGGGCCTTGTCCGCGATCTGCGTCCAGTTCTCATCCGCCTGGGCAACAAAGCCGGGGATGTCAGCCACCCAGCGTTCCTGGATGTCCTTGGAGATATTCAGGAACAATTCGCCGTCAACGACTTTCCAGTGGGTCGGGTCGCCGTCGAACTTGAACCCCATGGCCGCGCCGAAGGCGCAGTAGCCGCCGTATTGCGGCAGGTAGGCCTCGGGGTTGGCCTCAAAAGCGGCTTTGTGTTCTTCGCTGGCGAAGCGGTAGGTGGCGTCGTCGTGGATAGTGGTGATCTTCCAATTTCCCTTGGTGGGCGCGCCATCGGTGAAATAGGCGACCGGGTCATAGCCTTGCAGCGCCAGGCCGGTGGAGGAGGCGTTGAGCTCGACGCCGGCGGCGAAGGCGGAAGCGGCCAGCGTGGCAGAGAGGGCAATACCGGCGAGAAGGGGTTTCAGAGCTTTCATGTCGGGTCTTCCGGATTTGAGGGAGGAAACGGCGCAGGACCGTTTCCTCCGTTTGAGACAGGGATGCGCAGGGGTGTTTCCTGCTGCTCCTGACACATAGCAATTAGGAACCGATCAGTACAAAACAACTAACTGTGAAGACACAAAGTTCTTTACGGCGCGACGGATTTCTGATCAGATTCCCCTATGAGCCGGCCCCGTGAATTCGATATGGATGCCGCCCTGGAAGGGGCGATGGATATCTTTTGGCGGCAAGGGTTTGCGGCCACCAACCTGCCCGATCTGCTGACTGCCATGGGGCTGACGCGGGGCAGTTTCTACAAGGCTTTCACGGATAAAGAGACCGCCTATCTGAAGGCGCTGGATTTCTACGACCAGGCGGTGGTGAGCACCACGGTAGAGACGCTGGCGTCCTGCAAGACGGACACCGCCAGCGCCTGCCTTGCCCAGCTCTTTGCGCCCTCGCCCGAGCCGAGGCGCGGCTGTTTCATCTGCAACGCAATGGTCGAACTTGCGCCGGTCAATCACCGGGTGGCCGTGAAGGCCAACAGGATGTCCCGGCGTCTGCGCGGCGCCATCGAGGCGCGGATCCTGCAGCACCGCCCCGCGGCGGATCCGGACTGGTCAGCCGCGGCGGCGGATATGATCCTGCATCTCTATTTCGGGCATCAGGCAATGGGGAAATCCGAAGACCTGCCCGGCGGATGGCCCGGCAAACTGGCAAACCTGCTGGGAGAGACGGCGGCGCGGCCTTAGGTGTTTCCTTCGCGGATAACGATGCGGAATTTTCCAAAATTCCGGCTGGTGCCGCGGCGCGGGCTTTTTTAGACAGGGGTATGCAGGTTTTTTTCGAACAGTCGCTGGCCTATATCGCCGTGCCCAAAACCGGGACCACCGCACTCGAACAGGCGCTGCGGCCGCAAGCAATGCTGACCCTGCCAAACCGGTACAAACACATGACCGCGGGCCAGTATCTCCGCCGCGTCGCGCCCTTTCTGAAGGCGGAGTTCGGCCTGGAGCCGCAGCTTTTCGCAGTACTGCGCGAGCCCGAGGATCACCTGCGCAGCTGGTACAGATACCGTCAGCGCCCGAAGCTGCACGGCAAGCCGGAATCCACCGCCGGGATCAGCTTTGATCAATACGTGCGCGACCTGCTGAGCGAGGACTGCCCGCCGCACGCACGCATCGGGCGGCAGTGGAATATGATCCGGTCCGCAGATCATGAGCTCGCGGTACATACGCTCTTTGCCTATGAGGCGCCGGGGCCCCTGAAGGAGTTTCTCGCCTGGCGCTTCGGAGAGGGGACCACCCTGGCCCGCCGCAATGTTTCGCCCGCTGCTGAGGCCGAGCTGGAGCCAGGCACACGGGCAAAGCTTCTGATGGCATTCAAGGAAGAAGCGGAGCTGCACAAGAGGCTGCTGGATGGCGGCGGTTTCCTGGAAGGGCCCAGCCTGGGCAAGGCAGTCCTGAAATCAACTTTTGATTGATTTTTAACTGAGAAGATCCTGACGGCTCTGGGACAGTGCTCCGCATAACCCCCAAGGAGCCAGCAGATGTTTTTCAAATCACTTGCAAGCCTTGCCACGGCGGCAGCCCTTGCGCTTCCCGCGGCGGCGCAGACCGTCCATGTCGACCAGGGGAAGAGCTGGACACCCGCCTTACGCGATCAGTTCTACACACAGGATCAGGGCGCAAGGATCATGCCGCTGGCCTGGATGCGGGCGCTGAGCAGCGCAGACGGGCAACCCTTCCTGCGGGATTCCCTGATCCGCTACGGCTACCTGCCGATGCCGGGCCGGGCGGAGGCTGATATCCCGGTGGGCTTCACCACCAATGGCAGCGGCGCCGGGATGGCCATCGGCATGACCTGTGCCGCCTGCCACACCCGGCAGATCGAAGTTTCGGGCACTGCCTACCGGCTGGACGGCGGCCCGGCCATCGTGGATTTCCAGAGCTTCCTGAAGGATCTGGACGAGGCGGTCCTCGCTGTTCTGGACAGCGAGGACAGTTTCACGGCCTTTGCTGAAAAGGTGCTTGGCGGATCGCAGGACAGCGTGGAAACCGCCCGGCTGAAAAGCAATCTGGAGGTCTGGAGCCGCCGGTTCCACACGCTGATCGAACGCTCGCTGCCGGATCCCGCCTGGGGGCCTGCGCGTCTGGATGCGGTCTCGATGATCTTCAACCGGCTGGCCGGGCTGGATATCGGCCCCGAAGAAAACGACTTCATGATCCCGGACAACATCGCCGTTGCTGATGCGCCCGTGCGCTATCCCTTCCTGTGGAACGCCACCCGGCAGGATTTCACCCAATGGCCGGGGTTTGCGGCCAATGGCAATGAGCTTCTCGGACTGTCGCGCAACCTGGGCGAGGTGTACGGCGTCTTTGCCGACTTCCGTCCGCTGGAGCAGCCCGGGGCGGTTTTCAACCGTGACTTCATCTCGCATAACTCGGCCAATTGGGAGGGGCTGTGGCAGCTGGAGCGCTGGATCGGCGAGCTGGGGGCGCCGCAATGGCCCTGGCAGCTGAACCATAGCCTGGCTGCCCAAGGCAAAGAGGTCTTCAATCTGGCCACGGACAAAGGCGGCTGTGTCGAATGCCATGGCAAGCGCAAGGGCGAGTTCCGCTCGCTGTTCCGCTCCACCTGGGCGACGCCGGTCCTGGACGTGGGCACCGACACCCGCGAGTGCCACATCCTGACCCGCACCGTTCAGACCGGTGTGCTGGAGGGCACCTCGGTGCCGCTGGCGGGCGGCGTGATGAAGGCGGAAGAACCGGCGATCAGCGTGCTGGGCCTGTCGGTGATCGGCGCCATCGTTCAGCACGGCGTGTCGCTGCTGAAGGACGAGCATATCGCCGGGCTGTCTTCTGCCCTGCCGGACGACAGCCACAGCCTGCCGGACCTGTCCGACTTTGAGGACCTGCGCAAAGCCTTCCCGCAGCGCGATGATGCCCGTATCCAGAAGGGCGCGGCCGCGGAAAGCTGCAAATATGAGAGCCGCGTGCTGGACGGCATCTGGGCCGCCGCCCCCTATCTGCACAATGGATCAGTGCCAACACTGGCCGATCTGCTGAAACCCGCCGCCGAACGGCCCGCATCCTTCACACCGGGCCCGAATTACGACATCGGCACGGTCGGCATGGCCGCGGATCAGACGATGTTCAGCCATGTAATCGAGACAACGGGCTGCGATCAGCTTGATTCGGGCAACAGCCGCTGCGGCCATGAATTCGGCACCAGCCTCAGCGCTGCGGATAAGAAAGCCCTGCTGGAATACCTGAAGTCGATCTGATTTCCCTTGCTCCGGCCGCCAGGCCGGGGCAAACCGCGCCAGAGGGCGCCAATGGCCCTGCCAGGCGCGCATTCGCCCTTCCCTATTTTCCGGATCCGGTCTATACGCGCGGCTTCACGCGGGGATACAGCCTTGGAGGATTCCCGCCCTTTTATATTGGAGAATACAAATGGCTGGTCAGATTCCTGATCTTGAGTGCCAGGCCCGCGCGGGGACAGGCAAGGGGGCCGCTCGCGCTGCACGTCGCGAAGGCATGGTTCCGGGTGTTGTTTTTGGTGGCGATGCCGATCCGCTGTCGATCCAGATCCCCTTCAACATTCTGCTGAAGAAACTGAAAGCAGGCCGCTTTAAGTCGACCCTCTTCAACCTGAAGGTTGAAGGCCAGGAAGACGTCCGCGTGATCTGCCGCGACGTTCAGCGCGACGTGGTGAAGGATCTGCCGACCCACTTCGACCTGATGCGTCTGCGCCGCACCACCAAGATCGCCCTCTTCATCCCCGTTGAGTTCATCAACGAAGACGAAGCTCCCGGCATCAAAAAAGGCGGCATGCTGACTGTTGTGCGCCCCGAGATCGAACTGACCGTGACCGCGGGTGACATCCCCGAGAAGCTGGTTGTCGACATGGCTGGCCTGAACATCGGCGACACTGTCACCATCTCGTCGATCACGCTGCCGGACGGCGCGACGCCGACCATCGACCGTGACTTCGTGGTTGCCAACCTGGCAGCCCCGGCCGGCCTGGCCTCGTCTGACGACGAAGCAGAAGGCGAAGAAGCCGCAGCCGAAGAATAAGCCAGACGCCGCTTTGCGGCTGGCTGAAACGGGGTCCTTCGGGGCCCCGTTTTTTGTTGCGCGGATTTGTTATTGCCGGGGCACTGGCCTCAGCTTTGCAGAGACGCCGCAGGGTCTGGCGCAGCGTCTGGGCTATTTCGACCAGGCCCATTTCGCCAATGCCTTCCGCGCCCTCACCGGCACATCCCCCGGTGCCTATCCGGACCGCAACAGGGGCGGCTGATGCCCGCTGCCCTCTGGATTTCCGGCGCATTCCGGTGCATGTAACCGGTCAGGAACAGCAACGGCGGAGCAGGCCATGAAACTCTTTGTGGGATTGGGAAATCCGGGCGGCAAATACGCCCGCAACCGCCATAACATCGGCTTCATGGCGCTGGACCAGATTGCCGCGGATCATGGCTTCAGCCCGTGGAAGAGCAAATTTCAGGGCCAGATCTGCGAAGGCAAGCTGGGCCACGAAAAGGTTCTGCTGCTGAAGCCCGAGACATTCATGAACCTCTCCGGCCAATCGGTCACGGCGGCGATGAAGTTCTACAAGCTGACGCCGGATGACGTGACTGTGCTGCATGACGAGCTGGACCTTGCCCCCGGCAAATGCCGGGTGAAACAGGGCGGCGGTCATGCCGGGCACAACGGTCTGCGCTCGATCCACCAGCATATCGGTGCGGAGTACGGCCGGGTGCGTCTGGGCATCGGCCACCCCGGCCACAAGGACGCGGTTGCGGGCTATGTGCTGCGCGACTTCCCCAAGGCGGACGAGGGCTGGCTCGACGATCTGATGCGCGGCATCTCGGACGGGGCGGCGCAGCTGGCGGCGGGCGACGGCGGCAAATTCATGAATGCGGTCAGCTTGCGCACGGCCCCCGCCCGCAGCTCCGGCTCCAAGCCGAAGCCGGGCAAGGAAACGGCGGAGGCGAAACCCGCCAAACCTGCAAAGGCCGCCCCCGCTGCAGAGGACGACCGGTCCACGATGCAGAAGCTGCTCGACAAGTTCAAATGACTGGCGCGGCCGGCGCCAAGGGCGTAGCCTGTCCGCATGACACCTGACCGATCCGTCAACGTCCTGGGCGGCACGCTGGCCGCCTGCTCCACCGATCCCGTGACCGGCTTCTTCCGCGACGGGCATTGCAACACCTGCGATCAGGACCAGGGCAGCCATACGGTCTGCGCGGTGATGACCGCGGAGTTTCTGGCGTTTTCAAAATATGTCGGCAATGACCTGTCGACGCCCCGGCCCGAGGTGCGTTTCGCCGGCCTGAAACCGGGCGACCGCTGGTGCCTCTGTGCGGCGCGTTTCCTGCAGGCGGCCGACGAGGGCTGCGCGCCGCAGGTGGACCTGGAAGCCACCCATGCGCGGGCGCTGGAGATCGTGCCGCTGGCGGTTCTGAAAACCCATGCCGCCGGGAATACGCATTCGGGTTGACGGCCCCTGCCCTTTCTCTCTACTCCCTGTTCCGGACAGCCAGCCTGCGGTGCCGCCGCTCTTGCCAGCAAACAGACCCACGCAAGAGAAAGGCCAGCCCAATGAGCTTTATTGCCATGAACCGTTTCAAGATCCGCCCCGGCGGCGAAGACGCGTTCGAGACCATCTGGAAATCCCGCGAGAGCCGCTTGAAAGAGCTGAAGGGATTCCGCGAGTTCCGCCTGCTGAAAGGTGCTGCTGCCGAGGATCACACGCTCTATTCCAGCCATGTGATCTGGGACAGCCGTGACGATTTCGACGCCTGGACCAAATCCGAGCAGTTCCGCGACGCCCATAAGAACGCGGGCAAGCGCGACGGTGAAAGCCCGATCATGGGCCACCCGCAGTTCGAAGGTTTCGAGACCATCCTGCAGGAAGCCTGATCAGGCTTGCGGGCCGGACCCCGAAGGGTCCGGCCTCTTCAGGTGCAAAGGATCTCCCGGCCGGCCTCCCCTGCCGCCCAGGCATCCTGCAGCAGCACCCTCCCCGTGGGCATGTTGTTGACCGGGCCGAACAGCCGGTTGCCGCGCTCTGCAATGGCCAGCAGCTCATCCCCGTCGCAGTCAAATCCGATCCGGTCGAACCCGCGCCGTTTCAGCGATCCCAGCAGCGCCGCCTGAAAGACAGGGCGAAGGGGCCCTTTCACTGCGCCATCAGGCAGGTTCACAGAGATTGGAAACGGGGCGTCTTGCACGGGATCCTCCTCCGGTCCAGCGGGCCGTGTGTGGTGATATTCGGTGAGTGGTAACGTCTTTCGATACTGCCAGCACACAGCCGGGCTGCGCCACTATCCAGAGGCCTAATCCCCTAACCCAAAGGATAGGACCGCCCCGGGTCAGCGCGTTTTTTGCGCTGCCTTTACGGTCTTTCGGCAGATCAGGCGCTCAGCAGGGTCTGCCGCAGATCCTCACTGTCTTCCCAGACATCCTGCAGCAGGACCGTGCCCCGGGACATGTCGTAGACAGCGCCCAGCGTGTACCGGCCTTGATGGGCGACCACCAGCAGCTCCTGGCCATCGCAGGTGAAAGCGGTGCTGCCGAACCCCTGGCGGCCCAGAACATGCTGCACGGTGGCCTTGAACACTTCCTCTGCCTGGTCCTGCGGCACGCTTGCCAGGGGACAGATAGCGGGGAGATCGGGGGTGGGTTTCATGGCGGTCCTCTTTTCGGGATGTTTGATGCCATGGACCCTGCGGCGCGCGGCGGCAGGGGGCCATTGAACTTGGGTTTAAGAAACATGGTTCAAGGACTGATATCTGTCCTTAAGCCAAAGGTTTATCCGGCCTCTGGCGCCTGCTCAGCGCGCGAAGGCAAAAATAGAAAGCGGCGGTGCCTGTCTCAGGCACCGCCGCTGCAGGATCAGCGATTTGCCTGAACTAGTCTTCGAAGGTGCGGCCTTCTTCGGTGTCGGACATATCGAACCCGAGGTGTTTGGCGACGGTGAAGACATCCTTGTCGCCGCGGCCGCACATGTTCATCACGATGATGTGGTCCTTGGGCAGCGTGCGCGCGATCTTGATCACATGGGCCAGCGCGTGGGAGGGTTCCAGCGCCGGGATGATGCCTTCGGTGCGGCAGGAGACCTGGAAGGCCTCCAGCGCTTCCTTGTCGGTGATCGAGACATATTCGGCGCGTCCCGATTCGTGCAGCCAGGAATGCTCCGGGCCGATGCCGGGGTAATCCAGACCGGCAGAGATCGAATACCCGTCCATGATCTGGCCGTCTTCATCCTGCAACAGGTAAGTGCGGTTGCCGTGCAAAACGCCGGGGCGGCCGCCGGTCAGCGAGGCGCAATGCTCGATCCGGTCGTCGACGCCCTTGCCGCCGGCCTCAACCCCGATGATCTTCACCGTGGGGTCATCGAGGAAGGGGTGGAACAGGCCGAGGGCGTTGGAGCCGCCGCCGATCGCCGCGATCACCGTGTCCGGCAGGCGGCCTTCGCCTTCCTGCTCGGCCAGCTGGGTGCGGACCTCTTTGCCGATGATCGACTGGAAATCGCGCACCATCGCCGGATAGGGGTGCGGGCCCGCCGCCGTGCCGATGCAGTAGAAGGTGTCCTGCACGTTGGTGACCCAGTCGCGCAGCGCGTCGTTCATCGCGTCTTTCAGCGTACCGCGGCCGGATTGCACCGGCACCACTTCGGCCCCCAGCAGGCGCATGCGGAAGACGTTGGGGGCCTGACGCTTCACGTCGTGGGCACCCATGTAGACGATGCACTTCAGCCCGAATTTGGCGCAGACCGTGGCGGTGGCGACACCGTGCTGGCCGGCGCCGGTTTCTGCGATGATCCGGGTCTTGCCCATGCGGCGCGCCAGCAGGATCTGGCCCAGCACGTTGTTCACCTTGTGGGCGCCGGTATGGTTCAGCTCATCCCGCTTCATGTAGATCTTGGCGCCGCCCAGTTCTTCGGAC
>CAJXHQ010000068.1 GCA_913054485.1 uncultured Paracoccaceae bacterium | reverse complement strand
AGGCCATATCCCCCCGACCGAGCTGATCGAACAGACCCGCAGCATCGACCTGGACGGCGTCGCGGCCGAGTTGATCATGGCCCCCGGTGAAACCCCGGATCACATGGTGGTCTGGCTGCCCGCGCAGCGCGTGCTGATCTCGGGCGATAACTGGTATCACTCCTTCCCCAACCTCTATGCGATCCGTGGCACGCCTTACCGGGATTTTGCCGGCTGGGCCGCCAGCCTCAAGCAGCTGGCGGAGATCGGACCGGAAATCCTTTGCCCCGGCCACACGCTGCCAGTAAAGGGCGCGGCCAAGGTGGAGCAGGTCCTGTCCACCACCCGCGCAGCGATCCTGCATGTGATGCGCGAAACCGCCGCCATGATGGACGCGGGCAAGTCGATGGATGACATTGCCGCCACCATCACCCTGCCGCCGGAACTGGCGGATCTGCCCTGGCTGGGCGAATTCTATGGCAAGATCGGCTGGTCGGCCCGCGCCTTCGCAGATGGCACGCTAGGGTGGTATGATGGCAACCCGACCAACCTGGGCAGCCTGACCTCGGCCAAGCGCGCGGCGCATATGGCAGAACTGGCCGGCGGTGCCGGCGCGCTGATGAAGACCGCCCGCGGAACCGATGATCTGCAATGGCGGCTGGAGCTCTGCGACCATCTGATCGCGCTCGGCGAACCTGCGCAGCTGCTGAAGGCAGCGGCCATGGAGGAGCTGGCCGAAGCCGAGATCAACGCAACCGCGCGCAACACATACCTTTGGGAGGCCAATCGCTTGCGCAAGCAGCAGGGGGAGAAGGGATGAACCACAAACTGACGGCAGAATACCGCACAGGCAGCGTCATTGCCTTTGCCTTTGTCTTTGTCATTCTCATCTACGCGGCCTCCGGGCCGATGACAGAGTTCGTCCGCTGGCTGATCGAAAGCACCACATCCGGCTTCGAGGAAATGTCGCGCAAGGAGAAACGCCTGCTGTTCCGTGAGCACTGGCTGGGGGCCGGTTTCAAGAGCTTTGAACGCGCCTTCCTGCTGCCGACCGGCCTGATCCTGGGCCTGCCGATCCTGTTTGCCTTCATGATCTCTTATCTTTCAGCCTCCTTTCGCAGCCGCACCCTGAACTGGGGCCTTGCGGGCCTGTCGGCGGCGGTGCTGCTGACTTGGATCGGCAAGCTTTTTGCGGTGGACGGCGGGGCACTGCCCTCGGCGCAGACCGTCGACTTCCTCATCTTCCCCTTGGCCGTTGCGCTGACACTCTACCTGACATGGCGCCAGTTCGGCACATTCATCGTCGGCTTCTGCCTGTTCTGGGTGGTCTATTTCTTCGTGCGCGGCCTGCTGCCCGACTGGACCGGCATCCTGGCAGGCTCGGAGAGCACATTCTCGCAGTCCATGCGCTCCATGGTGCTGAACTTCTGGGCGCAGACCGGCGGCATGTTCGGCCAGCCCCTGCAGGTGGTGTCCGGCAACGTGCTGATCTTCATCGTCTTCGGCGCTGTCCTCATGGCATCGGGTGCGGGTGATTTGCTGATGAAAATCGCCAATCTGGCGACCGGCCGCTTCACCGGCGGCGCGGCGCATGCAGCCGTGGCCTCCTCGGCGCTGTTCGGCACGCTTTCGGGGGCTGCGATCTCCAACGTGGTCTCCACTGGAGTGATGACCATCCCGGTGATCAAGAAATCCGGATTCAAACCCGCCTTCTCCGCCGCTGTCGAGGCCGCCGCCTCCACCGGCGGGCAGGTGATGCCGCCGGTAATGGGCGTCGTGGCCTTCTTTGTCGCGGGTCAGATCGGGCTGGAGTACCGCTACATCGTGATCGCCGCGATCGTGCCGGCCTTGTTCTTCTACATGGGCACCTTCCTGACCGTCTATTTCGAGGCCCGACGCCAGGGTGTCGGCCCGCTGCCGCCCGAAAGCCGCCGCCGGCTGACCCGAAGGGAGCTGGTGCAATGCCTGGTCTTCATCCTGCCCTTGGGCGTGCTGAGCTACATGCTGTTTGTGCAGCCCTCGGTGCCGAAGGCAGGTTTCTATGGTTTCATCACCGCGCTGGGAGCCTCGCTGGTGCTGTTTCCGGAATTCCGCTCGCGCAGAAAGCTTTATACCGCATTTGTGGACGCAGGCCGCATGTCTGCCTCGATCGTCGTGATCGTGACGGCCATCGGCCTGATTGTCGGGCTGATCCAAGTTTCCGGCTTCTCGGGCCGCCTTGCCCTTCTGCTGTCGCAGCTCGCTTCGGGGCCGCTGTTCACAACGCTGATCGTGGTGGCGCTTGGCGCCATCGTGCTGGGCATGGGGCTGCCGCCTGGGGCGACCTACTTTATCATCGTGATCGCGCTGAGTTCCGGTATCGATGCCGTGGGCATCGCGCCGCTGACCCTGCATCTGTTTGTGGTCTTCTTCGCGGTGATTTCAACCGTGACGCCGCCGGTGGCGCTGGCCGCCTTTGCCGCAGCGCCGATTGCCGGGGCAGATCCGGTGAAAACGGGGTTCCAGGCAGCGCGGCTGTCGCTGGCCGGCTTCATGATCCCCTTCGTCTTCGTCTACCACCCGGCGGTGCTCTACCAGCTGCAGAGCCTGTTCGGCTGGTTCGGAGGCGAGCTGCCGAAGTCCAAGGCGATGATTGATCTCGCCACCGTCGGCTGGGGCGACCTCGGCTGGATCGTGCTGGCCTTCACCATCGCCATGTGGCTGCTCACCTCGGCCATGGCGGGCTACGAGAAAAACCGCCTGCACCTGTGGGAACGGCTGGCACGGGTTGCCGCTGGGATCCTGATTCTGCTGCCTGACATGACCATCGCCCTGCCGGCGCTGGCCGCATCCATCGCCCTGATCGTGGGCCACCGGTATCTGGGCGGGGAGCCCTCGCCGGTCGACGCGGCCAAGGTCTGAAACACACACGACAAGAACGCATTAATCCAGGGAGGAAACCAACATGCGTAACCTGATCACCGCCGCCGCCGCGGCGCTGACGCTGGCCGCCCCGGCCATGGCGGAAGACACAACGCTGAAAATGGCAACCATCGCGCCGAGCCTCGGCCAGGCGATCACCATGGCGACGCTCGCCAATGTGGTCACCGACAATGTCGACGGGATCTCCATCGAAGTGTCGGGCGGCGGCGCGGCCACCCTGCATCAGGTCGAAGTGGCCCGCGGCAACCTCGACTTTGCGATGACCAGCCCGGTGATCTACAACCTGATGGTTGGCGGCAAGGCAATGTACAAGAACGAGCCGGAAGCGCCCGAGCTGGCCAAGAACGTGCGGCTTCTGATGTGGTTCCCCTATGGCGGCTACCACTTTGCGGTCCGCGCCGACAGCGACATTGAAGTTCTGGACGATGTTGAGGGTGCCTCGATCTTCCTCGGCCCGCAGGGCGGCGGTGCTTACAATGCTGCCAAAGGCTGGATCGAAAGCACCACCGGCATGGTTCCGGGCGAAGACTATGAGGCCATCAAGGCCAACTGGCAGACCGGATATCAGGCCTTCCTGGACGGCAAGATCGACGTCTATGTCAACGGCTGCATGGATCCCTGCGGCCAGTTCATCCAGTTCACCGAAACCGAAGAGCTGCGCTTCATCGGCCCGGAAAGCGCCGAAGGCGAAGAGGTGGACAAATGGCTGGGCAAATGGCGCTACCGCGCAGAGATCCCTGCGGGTCTGTACAACGGTCAGAAGAACGAAGGTCCGGTGACCTCTTTTGACACTGCCGTGGGCGTCGCCGTGCGCGCCGATCTGGACGAGGAAACTGTCTATCAGGTGACCAAAGCCTTCTGGGAAAACCTGG
This sequence comes from uncultured Paracoccaceae bacterium, assembly GCA_913054485.1. GTDB lineage: Bacteria > Pseudomonadota > Alphaproteobacteria > Rhodobacterales > Rhodobacteraceae > FREY01. The sequence continues at coordinate 6,416 of CAJXHQ010000068.1, read as the reverse complement.
ATCAGGTGACCTCGGACGCGCCCTGGGCAAAGTCGCTGAGCGCTGAGTTCGCCGCCTCCAAGCGCGGCCTGGCCGAGCTGCACCCCGGCGCAGCCCGCTACTACAAAGAAGCTGGCATCCTGAACTAAGGACCCGGCTAAAACGGAGGGCGTGACTGCGCCCTCCGTTCCCCCGCCAGGGGCAGCAGCTGCCGCCGTTCTGACGGCAGAACTGGCGAAAATTCACAAACCGGAGTTACCGATCATGCAGGGTGCCGACGCCACTGTTACCACAGGCTTGTTCATTGGCGGTGAAGCCCGCCCCGCTTCGGATGGCGGTCTTTACGAGATTTACAACCCCGCCCGCCCGACGGAACTGGTGGGGCAGGCAGCCGCGGCCACGGAAAATGACGTGGAATCCGCCGTGCAGGCTGCACAGGGCGCTTTCAAAAGCTGGTCGCGGCTCAGCTATGGCGAACGTGCCGCCATGCTGCGCAAAGTCGCCGAAGCGCTGACCGGAGACGAGGCCGAACTGGCCGAACGCTCGCGCCTGTTCACCCGCGAGCACGGCAAGATCACCCGCGAAACCATGATCGAGATCTCACGGATCGGCATCCGTTTCGAACAGGCCGCCGATTTCGGCGAGGCGCTGGACCGCGACGAGGAAATCCAAGGCCCGATGCTGGACACGCTGGTCCACCGCCAACCGCGCGGTGTCGCCGCGCTGGTGGTGCCGTGGAACTGGCCGCTGGCGATCCTCGGCTGCAAGCTGCCGCAGGCGCTGGTGGCGGGCAATACGGTTGTGGTGAAACCCTCGGCCAACTCGGCCCTGGTGCCGTCCATCACGCTGCAAATGATTGCCAAAATGCTGCCGCCGGGGGTGGTGAACATCCTCACCGGATCCGCCAGCCGCATTGGTGATCCGCTGATCGGCCACCCGCTGGTGCGCAAGGTGAACTTCACCGGTTCCGTTGATATCGGCCGCCACGTGATGCAGGTCGCCGCGCGCAATATCACCCCCGTGACGCTGGAGCTGGGCGGCAATGACGCAGGGCTGATCCTGCAGGACGCCAAGCTGAACGAGGAAACCTTCCAGAAGCTCTACTGGGGGGCCTTCGGCTCCTCCGGGCAGATCTGCATGGCGCTGAAACGGATGTATGTGCACGAAAGCCGCTATGACGAGGTGGTCGACGGCTTCACCGCCGCCTGCGAGCGGGCGGTGATCGGCGACGGGCTCTTGCCTGAAACCACAATGGGGCCGGTCAACAACGCCAAACAGCTGAAAGTGGTCACCGGCATGATCGCCGAAGCCCGCGCCAAGGGCGCGGATGTGCGCGAATGCGGCCAGGTGCCGGACGAGGCGCTGTACAATGGCGGCGGCTACTTCCAGAGGCCCGCGCTGGTCTATGACGCGGATCCTGCACTGTCGATCGTGAAGGACGAACAGTTCGGCCCTGCCCTGCCGATCCTGAAATTCCGCACCGAGGCTGAGGCCATCGAGATGGCCAATGACAGTATCTTTGGCCTGTGCTCTTCGGTCTGGACCGAGGACGTGGACCGCGCCAAACATATCAGCCGCCAGATCGAGGCGGGCTATACCTATCTCAACGGCCACGGGCCCAGCGTGCAGGACGGGCTTGGCCCCTTCGGCGGTTTCAAACAATCCGGCATCGGCCGCAACATGGGCCGCGACGGCGTCCTGGCCTTTACCGAAGCGCATTGCATTTCCGGCCCCTCGGGCTTCCTGATCTAAGGAGATTACACCATGAAAGCAGCCATTACAGGCGGCGCCACCGGCATTGGCGCGCTCACCGTTCAGAAGCTGAAGGCCAAGGGCTATCACGTCACCGCTTTTGACATCAACGAACCGGCGGATGCGGATGTCTGGATCAAGACAGACATGTCGGACCCGGCCTCTATGGCCGCCGCAGCCGAACAGGCCGAGGGGCCGTTCGACTGCCTGATCAGCAACGCGGGCCTGCCACCGCGCGAGGGGCCGGAAAAAGTGATCCTGGCGGTGAACTACCTTGGCCTTGTGGCCTTCACCGAAGCCATGCTGCCGAAGCTCGCCGAAGGTGCTGCCATCGTGAACACCGCGTCCCGCGCCGGAGCCCAGTGGCGCGACAACCTGGACGAGGTGAAGGCGCTGATGGCGCTGGACAGCCCCGAACAGCTGGAAGCCTTTATCGCAGAACGCGGCATCGGCCACATCCGCGCCTACAACCTGTCGAAAGAGGCGGTGATCGTCTGGACCATGGCCCAGACTGAACGGATGACAGGCATGGGTCTGCGGATGAACTCGGCCAGCCCGGCGGCGGTCAGCACCGGCATACTGGAGGACTTCGCCGCCGCCTTTGGCGAGAAGATGGCCAAGAACGTCGCCCGCGCCGGGCGGGCTGGGACTCCAGAGGAGGTCGCCGAGGTGATTGCCTTCCTGGCCGGCCCGGGCAGCCGCTGGCTGAAGGGCATCGACGTCTGTATCGACGGTGGCATGTCTGCGATGGCTATGTCGGACGCTCTGGGTCTCTGAGCAGCGCGCGGGTGTCGGCAGAGAACCTGTCCAGGTCAGCCTCTATCTGCACCGCAGTGGCGGTAAAGTCAGCGAGGTACTTGACGGCAAAATCCTCCGCCGCCATCAGCGTGCGGGGCCAGAGCAGTGATATGGCCCCGCAGATCTCCCCCTCCCGGCAGAGCGGCAGGGCTATGGCAGAGAGGTTGTCAAATGTGGCCCGTTTGCCGGTAAAATTCGGCAGCCGCGCGCCGTATCCGGCCTGGCGTGTCCTCTCCAGATGCGCCTCGAGAGCCTCCCAGGTCAGCCCGAAACGGCGCGGCTGGAAATCCGCGCCGATAAGCGGGTCAGCCTCCAACGCTTCGAACAGAGTCTTCACTCGCGGCAGGCCCATACGGCTCAGGCAGGCCAGCCCCGCCGCTGATCCGAAGAGGTTCACCCGCAAGTCAATGTGCACACCGTGCAGGGTGAACGGGCTGGCAGGCCGGGTGGATTCCACCACCCTCAGCCAGCGGCCCTCAAAAAGCTGGATATCCGAAGGCCAGCCTAGCCGCCGGGTCATCTCCAGCGCATGGGCCAGCGCCACATCGGCAAACAGTGCCTGCCCCGCAGGTGCAGGCCCGATGGAGCTGTCCGGCAGCCCGGCAGTGGCACGGTAAAGCTGGTCCGCCATCGAGCGGCGCACGAAGCGGCGCGCAATCAGCGTTGCCAGCAGCCGCCGCAGCGTCGACTTCGGCAACCCGGTCGCGCGGTGGATATCAGCCAGCGACATAGCGCGGTTGCGGGCAACCGTTTCCAGAACCAGCAAACCCCGGTCCAGAGACCTGTTTTCTTTCAGCACATTGGCCTCCCTGCCGCCGCGGGGCGACAGTAACAGTTCAGGCCGCCAGACAGCAAGCGGTACTCAGCAGTGCCCCTCCGCGCCAGGCAGCCATCTCCACTCCTCAGCTTCCTGCCATGAGCGAGAGCAAACAGGAGCAAATCACAGAGGCTGCCTTTGAGATCCTCGAACGGATCGGCGTCTCCGGTGCGCCAAAGGATATCCGCAAGCTGGCACTGGACAATCGCGCGGCTGAGCGCCCGGACGGGCGCATCACCTTCCCGCGCGCCTTGGCAGATGACATGATCGCCAAGGCCTGCAAAAAGGTGAAACTACCCGGTTTCAACAGCGAGCGCGGTATCGAAGCCGGCCCCGGCGGCGCGGCCGTGCAGGTACTGGAAGCCGATAGCAGGGCGTTCCGGGGTTCGACGCTGAATGATCTCTTCAGACTGATGCGGACTGTGGACGCCAGCGACGGCATCCAGCCGTAAGGTCCAGTCCCGCACGGGCGTCTCTGGCCGTCACAGTGGCGACAAAACTGTAGCCGATACATGCACCGCTATGATGACGACGGGATCCGGCACGGCTTGACGGACGGCAAACCCTTCGTGCTCAAGGCCGCTCTGGGCTGCGGCCACCGCCACGGAATGCTGGACCGCGAGGCGGAGCGGATGACAGAAGACCCTACTCCCATAGTGGGTCTGCATATGCTGTCGCTGGTGGCAATTTCCAGCCCCGAAGCAGCCGCCGGCAAGGTAATGGGTTTCCTGAAAAAGAACCCGGACGAGCTCACCGCGGCGCTGCTGGGCTGCTGCCCTTCCGCGAGCCTTGCCCAGCGCCTCGCCGTAGTGCTTCAGGATCCTGAACAGCGCCGTTATTTTGGCCGGTGATGATCAACGGCCGCGCGGGCACGGTAACCCGCACTGCGTGAGGGGAAGAGGCCGGTCCCTGCCTGGGCCGGCCACGCGAATAGGCCAACCAACCCCCATCACCAAACCGTGGCGCCCTTACACCCGGCAGCGCACACCGCAGACACCTGGCGTGTCAAAGGTGATGTCCATTTCTGCCTGACCGTGGATATCGAACCCGCGCACGCCCTCCGGCGCCACCCTGCGCAGCGCCGATAGTGATCTGGCGCAAGGAAAGCGCAATTCCGCCCCTCACAGCCAGGCCTGCAGCGGAGGTTTGATAAAAATGCGGTTTCCTCGCAGTGGTGCTTGATAAGCAACAACGGAAAAGGGCGCCTTCCCGATCAGGAAGGCGCCCCTTTTGGTTCAGATCAGATCAGCCTTAGAAGTGGGCCGAGCGGGTGGTGCCAGGCACCTCCAGCGGCGGTGTAAACTTGGTCAGGTCAATGCCTTCCACCGCGGTCTTGTACTCTTCCAGCGTGGGCGTGCGGCCCAGGATCGCGGAGAGCACCACAACCGGGGTCGACCCCAGCAGCGATTCACCCTTCTTCTCGGGGGCATCGGCCACAACCCGGCCCTGGAACAGGCGGGTTGAGGTGGCCAGAACAGTATCGCCCTTGGCGGCCTTTTCCTGGTTGCCCATGCACAAGTTACAGCCGGGGCGTTCGAGATAGAGAATGTTCTCATACTCGGTCCGCGCCGCGGTTTTCGGCGCCGCGTCGTCAAACTCGAAACCGGAGTATTTCTGCAGGATCTCCCAGTCGCCTTCCGCCTTCAGCTCATCAATGATATTGTAGGTCGGGGCGGCCACAACCAGCGGTGCCTTGAAAGACACGGACCCGTTGGCCTTTTCCAGGTTGCGCAGCATCTGGGCGACGATCTTCACGTCCCCCTTGTGCACCATGCAGGAGCCGACAAAGCCCAGGTCCACGGTCTTCTCTGCCTTGTAGAAGGAGATCGGGCGGATGGTGTCATGGGTGTAGCGCTTGGAGACATCAGCGTTGTTGACGTCCGGGTCGGCGATCATCGGCTCGACGATCTGGTCGAGGTCAACAACCACTTCAGCGAAGTACTTGGCGTTGGCATCCGGGGTCAGCGCGGGCTTTGCACCGGACTTCACCTCGGCGATGCGCGCATCGGCCTTGGCGATCAGCGAGGCCAGCATGCCATTGTCATGCTCCATGCCCTTGTCCGCCATGATCTGGATCCGCGCCTTGGCCAGCTCCAGAGAGCCGATCAGCGTGGCGTCATCCGAGATACAGACAGAGGCTTTTGCCTTCATCTCGGCGGTCCAGTCGGTGAAGGTGAAGGCCTGGTCCGCCAGCAATGTGCCGATGTGCACTTCGATCACGCGGCCCTGGAAGACGTTGTCGCCGTGCTGTGCCAGCATTTGCGACTGGGTGGCATGCACCACGTCGCGGAAGTCCATGTGATCGGCCATCTGGCCGGTGAAGGTCACCTTGACGCTTTCCGGGATCGGCATCGACGCCTCACCGGTTGCCAGCGCCAGTGCCACGGTGCCGGAGTCTGCGCCGAAGGCCACGCCTTTGGACATGCGGGTGTGGCTGTCGCCGCCGATGATGATGTCCGCGTCGCTGACGGTGATGTCGTTCAGCACCTTGTGGATCACGTCGGTCATCGCGTGATACTGGCCCTTGGGGTCACGGCCGGTGACCAGGCCGAAGTCATTCATGAACTTCATCAGGCGCGGGGTATTGGCCTGAGCCTTCAGGTCCCAAACGGATGCGGTGTGGCAGCCCGACTGATAGGCGCCGTCCACGCTGGGCGACACCACGGTCGCTGCCATGGCTTCCAGTTCCTGCATGGTCATCAGGCCGGTGGTGTCCTGCGAGCCGACAATATTCACGGCGACCCGCACGTCAGAGCCGGCGTGCAGGGTCTTGCCGGGCGTGTTGCCGCGGGCATTGGCGTTGAAGATCTTTTCAACCGCGGTCAGCCCCTGGCCTTCGTGGCTGATTTCCTTGGACGGCGCAAAGGCCGACTTCAGCTCGATGCCCAGCGCTTCGCAGGCAAATGTCTGCAGCTTCTTGCCAAAGACGATGGCGTAGGAGCCGCCCGCCTTCATGAACTCCATCTTCTGCGGGGTGAAAGATCCGGCCATATCGACCAGCTCTTCGCTGCCATCTGCGGAATAGAGTTTCTTTTCCTTGGTGTTGATCTTCAGAACAGTGCCGGTCTCG
>CAJXHQ010000067.1 GCA_913054485.1 uncultured Paracoccaceae bacterium | reverse complement strand
GCGCGGTTTTTCTGCTGCATGAAACCGGCCTGAGCGCCGCGCATAAGGCCGCAGTCCACCCGAACTTCGCTGCTGCTGCCGAAGAGTTTTACCTGAATTTCGCAACGATTGGCGAACCGATGGCGCAGTCAGGAAATATTCGCAGCGCGATTTCTGGATTTGCCGCAATACCGTTGCTACTGGAGCTGATCGGTGAGGATCAGGGCAAGGTCTTTGCTGATGCCCTTGCGGGCTACCTCGGTCTGGCTGCCGTGCAGTCTGCCCAGCCGGTCAGCAAGACGCTGCTGGACCTGCGCCGCCGTGCCGAAGGTGATGCGCTGATCGACAAGAGCCTGACCATGATGAGCGATCACCTGGAAGAGCCTCTGCAAATCTGCGACCTGGCCTGCGAATTGGGTGTCTCCACCCGCAAGCTGCAGCGCCGGTTTCAGGACAAGACCGGCACCGGGCCGCTTACCGCCTACCGCCAGCTGCGGCTGGAACGCGCCCGCCAGCTTTTGGAGCACAGCAGCCTGCCGCTGCCTGAGGTGGCCGCCGCGACAGGTTTTGGCACGCAGGTGAGCCTGGCCTAATGGTTCAAGCGCGAGCAGGGGGAGAGCCCGAAGATGATCCGCCGGATGACCTTCCAGGGCGGCGGCGCCGCGGCCTGCGCCTGAGGCGCTTCAGGCGTAGTTCTTCTTGCGGGACATTTTGCCGATGCCGGGGTTCATACTGTTGGTGGGGTTCGCCGACTTGTAAAACTCTGCCAGGCCTTGTTTTGCGGGATAAAGATGCCCGACATTGTGCTCGGCCGGGTATTCCGCGCCGCGCTTGTCCAGGATCTCCAGCATTGCCGCCTTCAGCGCCTTGGGGTCGGCGCCTTTCTTCACGATGTAATCCTGGTGCAGCACGTGGCACATGAAATGCCCGTAATAGAGCCTGCTGACCAGCTGATCCGCGATTTCGGCCGGCAGCTCCTCGAACCAGTCGCGGTCGTTGCGGCGCAGGGCGATATCCAGCGCGATGATCTCCTCTACTTCCGACTTGTGCACCGCCATGTAGCGCACCGCGGCCCCGGCGGCGGCAAAGCGGTGCAGCCCGGCCATCTTCGCTTCGCGCGCATCGCATTCGAAGAAGGCCAGCTTGCCGCCGGCGGCCATTTCTTCCAGCAGGGCGCGGGCCTCGTCGATGCCGCCGTCGCGCATCTTCAGGATCAGGTGATGCGGGTAGGCAGCGCGGAAATCGCGCATCCGGGCGGGCAGGATGTCGGGCCAGAGGCGCGATGCGCCTTGCATGAAGCGGTCGGTGACATTGCCAAGCCCGGGAATGGCTGTCAGCCGGGCGTCAATCGCGCCCTTCATGGCAAAGAACATCGGCAGCCGGTCGGTGCCCAGCTTGTCGATCATTACCATCGTGTCCTTGCCGTAGCGGTCCGAGAGGTCAAAGACATCCGCGTGCATGTATTCGGCGCTGACCGGCAGCGTGGTGAATTCCCCCAGGATCCGCCGCCGCAGATCGGTCAGCGCCCCGGTGCTGGGGCTGCCGATATAAAACGTCTTCTCGGCGGTGTTCTTCGGATAGCTGTCCAGCCGTACTGCAAAAACCGCCAGTTTGCCGGCGCAGCCTGCGGCCTCGTACAGGCGGGAGGTGTCGGCGTTGAAACGGGCAGGGGTGGGGGCCTCGATATCGCGTACGCGGCGGGCGTAATCCGTGTCCGACGCCTTGCGGTTGCCGGTCTCTATGTCCCCGTCCGCATATTCTCCGTTTTGCAGGCGGGACAGCACCTCTTCCGGCGTGCTGCCGAGATTGATGCCAAGGTGATTGACCAGCTCCAGCTGGCCTTCTTTGGTGATGCGGGCATAGAGCGACAGTTCGGTATAAGACGGCCCGCGCTCCACCAGCGAGCCGCCGGAGTTGTTGCAGACCCCGCCAACGATGGAGGCTCCAATGCAAGACGAGCCGATCACCGAATGCGGCTGACGGCCGAGCGGGTCCAGCATTTTCTCCAGTTTGAACAGGGTCGAGCCGGGAAAGCTGATGACCTGTTTGCCGCCGTCCAAGAGCTGGATCTGATCCATCCGCCGCGTGTTGATCAGAACCACATCGCGGTCATAGCTGCCCTTTGGGGTCGAGCCTTCGGTCAGGCCGGTGTTGGCGGCCTGCATGATGACGATCTTATCCGCTTCGACGCAGGCCTCCAGCACCTTCCACTGCTCCAGCAGGGTTGCGGGCTGGACAACGGCCAGCGCCTCGCCTTCGCCGGATCTGAACCCTTTGCGGAACCGCTGGGTGGCGCGGGCGGTGGTCAGCACGTGCCGCCGCCCGCAGATGGCTTTCAGCCGTTTGATCAGCGCTGCATCATCCATTGCCCTCTCCCCCTCAGTAGGCGACCGACGGCAGCCATGTTGCCAGAGCAGGCCACAGGAAGACAAATGCCAATCCGGTGAGCTGCAGGATCACGAAGGGGATGATGCCCTTGTAGATGTCCGTCAGGCGGATTTCCGGCGGGCAGACCCCTTTCAGGTAGAAGAGCGCAAAGCCCACCGGTGGCGTCAGGAAGGAGGTTTGCAGGGTCACCGCCACCAGGATCACAAACCAGACCAGCGCCGGTTCATCCATCGCGCCGAAACCGGGAATATCCAGTCCCAGCCCGTTCACGATCGGGCGCATCAGCGGCAGCACGATCAGGGTGATCTCGATCTAGTCGAGCACAAAGCCCAGCAGGAAGACGATGAACAGGATCACCAGCACGGTGCCCTGCGGGCCAAAACCGGTGCCGTGGATCATGTCCTCGATCAGCGCGTCACCGCCCAGTTCGCGCAGCACGTAGGAGAAGACGGTCGCGCCTAGGAAGATCGCAAAGATATAGGCGGTGGTGTTGAAGGTCGCCTTCAGCACGTTGACCAGCTTGGCCAGCGTCAGCTTGCGGTAGCCAAGCGCCAAAACGGTGGCCCCCAATGCGCCCACGCCTGAGGCTTCGGTCGGCGTGGTGAGTCCTGCAAAAATAGACCCTAACACGGCCAGAATCAGGCCCAGAGTCGGTAGAACCGCGATCAGAACGTCCTTCACGGCCGCCCAGTCGGGACGTTTCGCACCTTCCGGCACCGGGGCCACGTCGCGTTTGATCAGCGCGATCACGAAGATATAGGTGAGGTAAAGCGCGCCGATAATCACGCCGGGGAAGACCGCGGCCATGAACAGGTCGCCGACACTCAGCGCCATCTGGTCGGCCATGATCACCAGCATGATGGAGGGCGGGATCAGGATGCCCAGCGTGCCCGAGGCCGAGACCACACCGGCCGCCAGCGAGGGCGAATACTTCTGCTCCATCATCGAAGGCAGGGACAGCACGCCCAGCAACACAACGGAGGCGCCGATGATGCCGGTGGAGGCGGCAAGGATGATGCCGATCATTGTCACAGTAATCGCCAGCCCGCCGCGCACGGTGCCGAACAGACGCTGCATTGAGGTCATCAGCCGCTCTGCCACGCCGGACTCATCCAGCATCAGCCCCATGAAGATGAACATCGGCAGCGCCACCAGCACAGCATTGGACATGGTGGCATAGACCCGGTTCACGACAGCTCCAAGGGTCAGATAGTCGAGCCCGGTCAGGGTCTCTTCCAGGCCGGTCCAATTCATCATGCCATTGTCGAACAGGAAGGCGATACCGCAGTAAGCGACGCCGACGCCGGCCAGTGTCCAGGCCACCGGGAAGCCGGTGAACAAGAGCGCGATGAAGGTGAGGAACATGGCGATGACCAGCTTTTCCTCGGTTGTTTCCACCAGGAAAGTCAGCGCGGTGGCGACGACTGCAAAAGCAATGAGAGCCCAGATCACCAGCCGGATGCCCTTGCCCTCGCGTTCTTCGGCGGGGCCGGTCAGCAGTGCGTGGCCGTCGTGGACCAGACGCGCCAGGGCGGCCAGCGCCAGCAGGATGAAGCTCAGCGGGATCACCGCCTTCAGCACCCAGCGGGCCGGCAGGCCGGTGGGGCTGCTGGAGCGTTCATTCACCCGCCAGCTTTCGTAGAAATAGTCATAGCCCTGATCGATCATCAGGTAGATGAAGGGCACCAGCAAGGCGAGGATGCCGATCACCTCGATCACCCGCTGTGCGCGGCGGGAGAGCTGCATGTGCAGGAGGTCGACACGCACGTGGCTGTCGGTGACCAGCGCATAAGAGATGCCGATCATCGTGACCAGCCCGTAGAAATGCCACTGCACCTCGTCCAGCTTGGGGTAGTTCTGGTTGAACAGGTAGCGCATGGCAACCTGGGTGACGATGGCGAGGACCAGCAGCAGGTTGGCCCACATCACGATATTGCCGGCCCCCTTCACCCCCTTGTCAAGCAGCAGGGCAACGGCCTGCCGGTCGCGGTCGTCATGTTCCAGGATGGTTTCGTAGAGTTCGATCGGGTCGGTCTGCGCCTGCAGCTTCTCGGCCATGGTCTCCTCCTCAGGATCTTGGCGGGGGCGGCGTGAATGCGCCGGCAGCGGGTGGGAAAAGGGCGAAAATCAGCGAAAGCCGGGGCGGCTGGGTGGAAGGGCCGCCCCGGAAGTTACGCAAGCGGAATTACTTGCGCGGGAGGAAAGCGTTTTCTTTCCAGACGGAATAGCCGGCCCGGAAATCATCCATATCCATCAGCACCTTGGCGAAGAACAGGTCGTTGGTGGCCTCTTCCGCGGCAACCTCTTCCCAGGTGGCGCGGAACACGTCGAGCATGGCGTCGTCCCACTGTTTGATCTGCACGCCATTGTTTTCAACATTGTCGATCAGCGCGTCGTGCTGGATCGCTTCGCCTTCGGCAAAGCTGTCCGCCATGGAGGCCTTGCAGGCGTTCTCGATGATGGCGCGGTGCTGCTCGGAGGCGCCGTTCCAGACGTCCTTGTTGATCAGCATCTCAAACACGGTGGCCTGCTGGTGCCAGCCGGGGAAGTAGTTGAACTTCACCAGCTTGTGGAAGCCGAGGCGGGCGTCGATGGCGGGCATGGAGAATTCGGTCGCATCGATCGCGCCTTTTTCCAGCGCCGGGAAGATCTCGCCGCCGGGCAGCAGCGAGGTGGCAACGCCCAGCTTCTGCATCACCTTGCCGCCAAGGCCGAAGAAGCGCATTTTCAACCCGTCCAGATCGTCGGGGCTGTTGATCTCTTTGGCGAACCAGCCGGAGGTTTCCGGTGCGATGACGGCGCAGGGAATGACCTTCACGTTATAGCCGGCCTGGTCGTACATCTCCTGATAGAGGCTCACGCCGTTGCCGTAATACAGCCAGGCCATGTATTCGCCGGCTTCGGGGCCAAAGGGCACGGCCGAAAACAGCGGTGCTGCCGGGATCTTGCCCGCCCAGTAGCCGGCGGTGGTGTAGCCCGAGTTGATCTTGCCCGAGGAGACCGCATCCAGGATCTCAAACGGCGGGACCAGTTTGCCGGGCTCGTAGACTTTCATTTTCAGGGTGCCGCCGGACATCAGGTCCAGCTGTTCGGCCACCCGCGGGATCGGCGAGCCGAGGCCCGGCAGCGCGGTCGAAAAGGCGATCGGGGTTTTCAGCAGCAGCTTGTCGGCTGCCTGTGCGGCGGGCGCTGCGATCAGGGATGCGGCCACGGCCAGCGAGGTCAGGGTCTTTTTCATGGTGTCTCCTCCGGTAAACAGGTTGGCCGCTCCTTCGGCCACTCGTCACACCGCCTCAGCGGCATGCTGGTAAATATTGTTGACCACAAATTTCAGTCAACAACTTTATTTACCACTGACGGGATAGGGCGCCCGGTTCCCCGGCCCGTTGCAGGTGGCTCTAATTCGCAGAGATTTGGCGTCGACTTCGGGAATAATACCGTATTTCAGCGGATTATAGCCGATCCGCCTCTCCGTATTTCTGGGTAGAAGGTCTTGAAGTTTGCGCCGTCAGTGGTAAAGTTTCCGAACAACCACTTTTTTGGCCCGCGCGCCGCAATCCAGGTGACTGCCATGTCCGGAACCAGCCTTTTTGACCCTGTCGGGCACGAATCAATCGCTGATGCGGTGATCGAACAGATCGAGTCGATGATCGTCGACGGCATCCTGAAAGAGGGGCGCAAGCTGCCCTCTGAACGGGAACTGGCCGAAGCGATGGGTGTGTCGCGTCCGAAGCTGCGCGAGGCGCTGCAGGCGCTGGAAGAACGCGGGCTGGTCAATGTGCGCCACGGCGAGGGAACCTTCGTCGCGCCGCTTACCGGCCGCGCCATGTCGCCTGCGCTTCTGGCGCTCTACACCCGCCACGGCAGCGCCTTTTATGATTATCTGGAATACCGGCGTGAGCAGGAGGCCTTTGCCAGCCGCCTGGCGGCACAGCGCGCCACCGACTCCGACAAAGCGCGCTTGCAAGACATCATCGCGGAAATGCGCAAAGCCTGGGAAGAGGATGATCCCGATGCCAGCCAGGAGGCTGACTTCCGCCTGCATGCCGCGGTGGTGGATGCGAGCCAGAACACCACGCTGATCCATATGATGGCCTCGATCTACGATCTCACGCGGCAGGGCGTGTTTTACAACCGCAGTTTCCTGCGCAGCATGGACGGGTCGGGCCGCCAGCTTTTGGCCCAGCACGAGGAGATTGCCGAGGCGATCATCGCAGGCGATCCGGAGCGGGCCGAGGCGGCGGCCCGTAATCACATGGATTTTGTCGAGGAATCCTTCCGCACCGGGCAGGAACAGCAAGCCCGCGAGATGCGCGCGGCCAAGCGGCGGCAATTGTCGGTCTGATCCGGCGCCCGGCCCCCCGGTGCTTAGTAAGCCGTCCGCATCTGGTAGCCCTGGTGAAAGGTCATCCGCACAAAGGTGACCGGGTTCTTGCGGAACCAGGTGGTGCGCTCCATCTGAAACAGCGGCGCGCCTGCGGGCACTGCCAGAAAATCAGCCAGCGTCCCGGTTGCCGGCACCGCGGAAAAGCAGATTTCAGCGTCCGAAAAAGGCACTTCTGCCAGAAGCCATTCGTTCGGGCCAATGTCCTGGAAGTTTTCCCCGGCCACATGCGGGACAGCGGCCACGTTGATCCAGCGCTCTTCGAACTGGAAGGGGCGGTTGTCGGCGTGATGCATACATTGCAGGTGCAGCACCTGGCCGCCCTCCGGGATGCCGGTCCGGGCCTGCAGCCAGGGCGGGCAATCCACAAGCGAGCGGCTGACCAGCGCATAGCGGTAGGCGGCGTTCATCTCCTCGATGGTCTGGCGCACCACGGTGATCGCCAGCTTGGCTTGTTTCACCGGGGTGGAGGCAACGCGGGTTCCGCCCTTGCGCTTGCGGGTTACGATACCCTGTTCCGCCAGCTCGCGCAGGGCGCGGTTCACCGTCGCCCGGGCACAGCCAAACTCCGCCGCCAGCTCCAGCTCGGTCGGCAAAAGGGCGCCCTGCGGCCAGACGCGGGTCTGAATGCGGTCGATGACCTCATCCCGGATCTCCTGGAAGCCGACCGGCTTGCGGTGTGCCGCGGGGGTTTCATCGTCTTGAGCAGTCATGCGGCCTTTATGTCCGGAATGGGGGGAATGCGCAAAGCCATAGGTCCGTTTGCACGCTCAGAGACTGTCCAGCAGGCTGCTGAGCGCCTTGCGGTATCTTTGCAGGATGCGATCACGCGCCACGTGCCGCCCGCCGCGGACCTGGTGCCGCCCGGCAGACCAGACATCCGTGACAACGTGGTCCTTTGCGGCAAAGACCAGCCCGTCCAGCAATTGGTCCGGCGGTAATGCGCAGAGCGCCGGGTCCTGGCTGTTGATCGCCACGATATCGGCGAGCAGGCCGGTCTCGATCCGCCCCGCCGCGCGCCCCAGCGCCTGCGCCCCGCCTTTGGCAGCGCCAAGGTAGATCTGTGCACCCACCGAGCCTGCCCCATCCACCAGCACATTGCGCGACAGATCGCGCAGCCGCTGGGAGTATTCCAGCATGCGCAGCTCCTCGGTGAGGGAGATCAGAACATTGGAATCCGATCCAACCCCAAAGATGCCCTTGGCGTCCAGATAGGCCGGGCCGTTGAAAGGCCCGTCGCCCAGGTTGGCTTCGGTCACCGGGCAGAGCCCGGCCACCGCGCCGCTGGCGGCCACGGCGCGGGTTTCCGCATCCGTCATGTGGGTGGCGTGGATCAGGCACCAGCCCGCATCCACCGGCGCGTTTGCCAGCAGCCATTCCACTGGCCGCGCGCCCAGCCCGGCCTGCACCTCGGCGACTTCCTTGGGCTGTTCGGCGATATGGATATGGATCGGGCCGGTTCCTTGCGCGGCCAGCACCTCGGCCAGATCACGCGGTGATGTGGCACGAAGGGAGTGCGGCGCAATGCCAATGCGGCAGTCCGCCGGCAAATTGGCGAGGCTTTCCTGTGTCTGATCCACCAGTGCGCAGAAGCGGGAGACATCATTGCCGAACCGGGCCTGCCCGGCCTCCAGCGGCTTCTCCCCCACGCCTGCATAACTGTAGAGCACAGGCAGATGGGTCAGGCCGATGCCGGTTTCAGAGGCTGCGGCCATGATCCGGTCCGAGGTTTCGGCCAGACGTGCATAAGGCGCACCGCCGGGCTGGTGATGCAGGTAGTGGAACTCTCCGGCCGCGGCATATCCGGCCTCCTGCATCTCCATGTAGACCAGCGCCGCGATGGCCTCGATCTGATCCGGGGTCAGGCGGGCGGTGAAGCGGTACATCAGCTCGCGCCAGGTCCAGAAACTGTCGCGCCCGGCGGCGCGGTATTCACTCATCCCGGCCATGGCGCGCTGAAAGGCGTGGCTGTGCAGATTGGACAGCGCCGGCAGAAGTGTGTCCACCGAGGCTTCCGCACCATTGGGCCGACTGTCCGGAACCAGCGTCGCGATGCGCCCGTTTTCGATTTCCAGCCGGAGGTTATCCACCCAGCCCGACGGCAGAAGGGCGCGGTTCGCAAAGAGTGTTGTCATGATCTAACTCGCATTATGCATAGACATAATACATATTGGACTGTACCAGAAAAGAGGAAATTGACCCGGGAGGGAGATTCGAATGCAGGGAGATCGCCAGGTTTTCACCGGTCTCAGCGCCGCTACGATGGCTGGGGGCGCTGCGGCTTACGGGCTGATCGGGGAGGCCGCAATTGCGGTCAGCGACGGGCAGATTGCCTGGGTGGGCCCGGAAGCGGAGCTGCCGCTGGACTATGCCGATCTGCTGCGTACAGATCTTGGCGGACGTCTGGTGACGCCGGGGCTGATCGATTGCCACACGCATGTGGTGCACGGCGGCCACCGGGCTGTGGAGTTCGAGATGCGTCTGAACGGCGCCAGTTACGAGGAAGTCGCCCGCGCCGGCGGTGGCATCATCTCCACGGTCAAGGCGACCCGCGCGGCCAGCGTGGAAGCGCTGATCGCCGAGGCTCTGCCGCGTGTCGATGCGATGCTGGCCGAGGGCGTCACCGTAATCGAGGTGAAATCCGGCTACGGGCTGGACCGCGAGACCGAGCTGAACATGCTGCGCGCCGCCCGCGCTTTGGCGCGGCACCGCCCGGTACAGGTGGTGACAAGTTTCCTTGGCGCCCATGCGGTGCCTGCGGAATACAAGGGCAGGGCCGATGCCTATATTGCAGAGGTCTGCCTCCCCGCGCTGAAAGACGCGCATGCCGAAGGGCTGGTGGATGCGGTGGATGCCTTTTGCGAGGGGATTGCCTTTCTGCCGGAGCAGCTGGTGCCGCTGTTTGAGGCCGCCCGCGGGCTTGGCTTGCCGGTCAAACTGCATGCCGAGCAGCTGTCCAATCTTGGCGGTGCAAAACTGGCAGCGGGGTACGGCGCGCTGTCGGCGGATCACATTGAATACCTCGATGAGGACGGCGTGAAAGCCATGGCGGGGGCCGGGACCACGGCCGTCATCCTGCCCGGAGCCTACTATACCCTGCGCGAAACTCAGATGCCGCCTATTGAACTATTGCGGCAAAATAACGTGCCGATGGCGCTGGCCACTGACTGCAATCCCGGTTCTGCGCCGATGACCTCGCTTCTGCTGGCGATGAATATGGGCTGCACCCTGTTTCGCATGACCCCTGAGGAGGCACTGAAAGGTGTTACCGTTACTGCCGCCCGTGCCTTGGGATTGAAGGATTGCGGCATGATCGCGCCGGGGATGCGCGCGGACCTTGCGGTCTGGAATGTCTCTCATCCGGCCGAGCTGGCCTACCGCATTGGCTTCAACCCGCTTCATGCCCGTATCTTTGGAGGCAAAAATTGACGGTGCTTACCCTGATCCCCGGTTCGGTGACCCTTGCGCAGCTGGAGCTTGTGTTCCGCACCGAATGCGCGGTCGCGCTG
>CAJXHQ010000066.1 GCA_913054485.1 uncultured Paracoccaceae bacterium | reverse complement strand
AGGTTAATATCATAATGAATTCAATTATTTAATAATGGTTACAACGATCATCAACTGAGGGCACTCCTATGAAAATCCGTGAAATTTCCTTTGAATGCGCCCACCCTGTTTCGCTCCCGGAGGCGGAGGTTAAACCTGCGATTTCCGTGGTTGGACTCGGCTATGTCGGGGCCGTCTCCACCGCCTGTCTTGCGGGTCTCGGCCACCGGGTGATCGGGGTGGACCTGGACCCTGCGAAAACCACGGCCATTGCCGCCGGCAGCAGCCCCATTCACGAAGAAGGGCTGAGCGAGGCACTGACCAGCGGAGTCGATGCGGGGCTGATCTCTGCCACCGCTGATCTGGAAAAGGCGGTGCAGGAGACGGATGTGACCTTTGTCTCTGTCGGCACCCCCACCGGGGCGGATGGCGGCTGTGACACGGGCTGTATCCGCGCCGCGGCAGAGGCCATGGGCAGGGGGCTGAAGGCGAAGCAGGGCTTCCATGTTTTTGTCATGCGCTGTTCGATCCCGCCGGGCACCACCCGCGGCGTGATGGTGCCGGCGATAGAGGCGGCTTCAGGCATGGCGGCAGGCCGTGACTTCGGCGTCTGCTTCAACCCGGAGTTCCTGCGCGAAGGGGTGGCGATTGCAGACTTTCATGCTCCGCCCAAAACCGTGGTGGGCGCCTCGGATCCCAGAAGTGCTGCCATCCTGCGGGCGATCTATGCACCGGTGGACAGGAATATCCTGACAACCACCATCGAGGCGGCGGAAATGGTCAAATACACTGACAATGTATGGCATGCGGCCAAGGTCTGCTTTGCCAATGAAATCGGCCGCTTGTGCAAAACTCTTGAGATCGATAGCCACGCGGTGATGGATATTTTTGTGCAGGATCAAAAGCTGAACCTCTCACCCTATTACCTGAAACCAGGTTTTGCCTATGGTGGTTCCTGCCTGCCCAAAGAAGTGCGCGCGGTAAACCATATGGCAGAGCAGAACGGCGTCAGCCTGCCGATGATCGCAGGGCTGGACCGGTCCAACCGCGAACAGATCGAAACCGCGCTGCGCATGGTGCGTGACAGCGGCGCGCAAAAGGTGGGCGTGCTTGGGCTGGCCTTCAAACCGGGAACTGATGATCTGCGCGAAAGCCCGGTTCTGGAGGTGATGGCCGCCCTGCGCGACGAGGGGATCGGCCTCGCGGCCCATGACGCGGCGATCACACCGGACACCGCCATTGGCGCGCAGCTTTCATATGTGTCCCATGCCAGCCCGGGTCTTTCGCGGCTGGCACGGCACCTGCCGGGGATGATCGTTCCCTCTGCCCGGCAGGTGCTGGAAGACTGCGACCTCTTGCTGGTCTGCCACCGGACGGACAGCTACCGGCAGCTGGTGGCGGACAACCCGCAGGTTCCGGTGGTTGATCTGGTGCGGCTGTTCAACCGCGTGCCGCAGTCCGAAACCTACGCCGGCATCGGCTGGTAATTGGCTGAAAGAAAATGGAAAAAATGCCAGCGGACTATCTTGCAATCACCTCGGCCTTTGTCGCCGCAGACGTTGCCAGCCTCATCGGAAGCAACCTCCCAGAGGTGTCATCGGGCCGCGGCGGACAAGCTGAGAGCCGGGCCAATTCCAGCCCGGACCTGGCCTATGGCGGGCTGGGTGATGACAGCCCTGCATCTGGCAGCAGCAATGACTGCTCCATGGCGGCGGTCCGGATGTGCAGAACGGCGGCAGCGGCAAGGGATATCAGAACGGCGCGGATGGCTATGAAACATTGGCCGGCGGTGCTGGCCGGGAGCGCATCCTGATGGCGGCTCCCGGCCAGCCGCGGCAGCAGCTGGCGGGCGGAGGCCTGACTGATGAGGAGGTGAGTGCCACTGCGGTGCCGGATCTTGGCGGAACCACCATGGTTCTGAAAGAGCATGAGGGCATCGGGCGGAATGGCTGGCAGATCCTGAAGGGGCTTTCCTCTTCTGAACCTGCCGGCTCTTGGGGGGGAAGCCGGTCTCAGTAGAGGCCGGCTTCTTTCGCGGCCATTGCCGCCTGGGTGCGGTTCTTGGCGTCCAGCTTGCGGCAGAGCGTGCGCACATGCAGCTTGATGGTCACCTCCTGCAGGTCCAATTCGCGGGCGATTTCCTTGTTCGACATGCCGCGGCACAGCCCGCTCAGCACTTCGTTTTCACGCGGGCTGAGCATTTTGGCCATCGGATGCTCGGGGGCAGCAGCCTCCTCGCGCATCAGCGAGATCGGCACATAGGTTTCGCCGGAGATCATGAAACGCACTGCATTCAGAAGCGACTGCGCCCCCAGTGTCTTGGGCAGGTAGCCGATCGCGCCGGCATCCAGCGCTTCCTGCGCGGTGCGGTTTGGGGCTGTTCCGGAGAGGATCGCTACCCCTTTGCCGCCATTACCCTCCAGCGCGCGGCTGAGCCCTTCAAGCCCGAACATGCCGGGCATATTGTAATCCAGCAGAACCAGATCAAAGGGGCCTTCGGCGCTGATCGTCTCCAGCGCGCTGTGCAGGTCGGTGGCCAGGCTGACCTGTGCACCGCCCTCGGATTGCAGGTAGGCGGAAATGGTTTCGCGGACCAGATCGTGGTCGTCGGCTAACAGAATACGCATAAATGTCCCGGCTCGTGACGGAATGTCCTGCCCGGAGGATACCGGGCGGAAGGTTGCAAATCTATCTACTTTGATGCGGGCGGTATCATATGCTGCCGTCATGTTGCATTCCTTTTGTTTAAAATTGAATGCTTCCAAGGGTAACCTGAACCTTTTCCACGGTCAGAGTCGCGTCAGGCGGTCCGCCCGTGGGGAAGGGTTAGCTGTCCTAACCCAAAGGATAGGATATTATCCGGCGGCGTTGATGTTTTGGCCGCTCTTCTGTGCCAGAGTGATCAGCGAAAGATCTGATTTCATGCCTAAAGGAGAGGTTCCAATGATCCGGTGGACTGCTGTTCTTGCGATTTCATTTTCCGGCCTGATGCCGCTGTCTTCGATGGCTTCCGGTGTCGTGCTGACGGTGGAAGCGCCCTCCGGCGCGCAGGTTTTTGAGATGGATGACCTTCGCGCGCTGCCGGCCGAGACCTTCGAGACCGAAACGATCTGGACGGATGGCAAGCAGACCTTCACAGGTGTGCCGCTGTCGGAACTGACGGCTGCTCTGGGCATAGAAGCCGGAGTGCTGGAGGCTATGGCGATCAACGCCTATGCCGTAGAGATCCCCGTCTCTGATGCGATCGATGGCGGGCCGGTCATTGCATATGAGCGCAATGGCGCTGAGATGTCAGTGCGGGAAAAGGGTCCGCTGTGGATCGTCTATCCTTATGACAGCGATCCGCGCTACCGCACCGAGGAAATCTATTCCCGCAGTATCTGGCAGCTTGAGAAGATTACCGTAAAGGACTGATAACGTGCCATGAAGCTAACGCCGCAAGACCCACCCGGCCTGCGCAGATGGCTGGGCGCACCGGGCGCCCTGCTGCTGGTGCTGCTGGTTGCGGCGGCGGTGTTCCTCGGCCGGGAGCTGCTGCAGCAGCTTGACAGCCTGTCGAGCGCGGAGAGCGACAATGTCCAGTGGAACCTGTCCCAGGCAGAGGTAGAGCATTTGAAACTTGAAGCCGCTGTGACCCAGGCGGTCCAGAGCGGCGGCCTCGGCGAGGTGCGGCGGCGCTTTGACGTGTTCTACAGCCGCATGGCCACGATGAACGAAAGCCGCCTTTACGCGGGGCTGAAGACCGATCCGGAAGCGGGGGCCCTGCTGGCCGCCGTCACGGGGCGGATGAACGGCTATATTCCCCTGATCGACGGCCCGGATGAGCTTTTGCAGGATGCCTTGCCGGACATTGCGGAGGGGCTGAGCCTGCAGGGCGGGGAAGTGCGGCGGATGGCCCTGGTGTGGATCCGCCACGATGCGCGTGCCTCTGAGGACCGCCGCCGCGAGCTCAGCCTGATCCTGATCCGGCTGGGCTGGGTGGTGGTGTTCCTCGTCGGTATGCTGGGGGCTGGCACGCTGGTGCTGTGGTTCCTCTACCGCCGCGGCCGCCGCCTCTCCCTGGCCACAGCAGAAGCTGCCGCGCGGATGGAGGCAATGGTCGCCTCCTCGCTGGATGCGATCCTCGTGGTGGACACCCAGGGACGGGTCCAGGGGTTCAACGGCGCTGCAGAAAGCATCTTCGGCTATACAGAGAAAGAGGTGCTGGGCCAGCCGATGGCCGAACTGATCATGCCGGAACACCTGCGGGAGGCCCATAAGGCGGGGATGAAGCGCTTCCTGGCCACCGGAGAGGCCAGGGTGGCAGGAAAGGGACGGGTGCAGCTGGAGGCGCTGCACAAGTCCGGCAGGGTTTTCCCGGTTGAGCTGTCAATCACCCCGGCACGCTCCGGCAAGGATATGGTTCTGGTCAGCTTCCTGCGCGACATCACCGACCGGCTGGAAGCCGAGGCCGAGCTGAAGCGCGCCCGCGATGACGCGCTGGCCGTAGAGAAGGCCAAGGCCAATCTGCTGACCGTCATGAGCCACGAGATGCGCACGCCTTTGAACGGGGTGCTCGGCTCCATTGGCCTGCTGAGGGACAGCGGCGTCACGCCGGCGCAGCAGCGGTACCTTGAAGCGATGCGGGTGTCCGGGGACCTGTTGCTCAGCCATGTGAATGACGTGCTGGAGCTGTCGCGGCTGGAAGCCGGCGCGGAGGATGCGGCGCGGGAGGTTTTTGACCTGCGCGCGCTGGTGACCGGGCTGGCAGACAGCCAGCTGGCCAGCGCCGCGGGGCGCGGCAACCAGCTGGATGTGCATTGCGCTCTGGGGGCCTCGGATTTCGTGACCGGGGATCCGAAGCAAGTGCAGCGGGTGCTGCTGAACCTGATCGGCAATGCGCTGAAGTTCACCTGCGACGGGGCGGTTTCGGTGGCCGCAACCCGGCAGGAAGGCGGGCTGGTGGAATTCACCGTGGCCGATACCGGCGCCGCCATCCCGGAAGAAGACCTGGAACGGATTTTCGAAGACTTCATCACCCTTGATGCCTCTTACGCGCGGCAGAGCGAGGGCACCGGGCTGGGGCTGGCGATCTCCAAACGGATGGTGAAATCCATGGGCGGAGAAATCGGCGCCCAGAGCGAAGAGGGGGAGGGCAGCCTCTTCTGGTTCACATTGCCGCTGCCGATGGCAGAGCCGGAGGTGACCGCCGGCAGGCCCGAACCGCGCTCCGATGACGGCCATGCCCGGATTCTGATGGTAGAGGACAATGACATCAACCGGCTGCTGCTGGAAACCATGCTGCACAAGCAGGGCCACGCGGTCACCGCCGCGCCGGGAGGCGCCGAAGGGGTCGAGGCAGCAGCGGCCGGGGCCTGCGACCTGATCCTGATGGACATCAGCATGCCGCAGGTGGATGGGATCGAGGCCCTGCGCCGGATCCGCAAACGGGGTCTGGCGCCGGCCACCCCGGCGGTGGCGCTGACCGCCCATGCCGCTGCCGAGGACCACGCCCGCATTCTGGAAGCCGGGTTTGCAGAGGTCCTGACCAAGCCGGTCAGTCAGCAGGATCTGGCCGCTGTGATCGCCCGCCAGACCGGAAGCGGGCATTTGCACTTGGCTCCCCCGACCCCGCTGCCGCCCTCACTGGCCGAGGTTTTCAACTGTCTGGGTGTACAGAGGGCGCAGGCTCACCTGTCGAAATTTTCGCATGATTTAAAGTGTTTGCGGTCTGATGTTCAGGGTGGTGAGGCGCCGGGGGAGGCGCTGCGGCAGGAAGCCCACCGGCTGGCGGGCTCTGCAGCAATCCTTGGTTTCGAAGACCTGCGGACCTGTCTCGCCAGCCTTGAGCACGCCGGAGACGGGCCCTGGGACCCGTCCGGTCTGGATGCGGCATGGGATGAGGTACAGACGGTGATCGAACAGACTCTGGCGCGCTAGCTGCGGTCAGCCCTGCAACGCTTCCTGTTCCGAGGGCGTCGGCGTGTGATTGAAACAATAGGCCGTTGCGCAGGCCTCTTCACCGCCCAGTTCCGCGATTTTCCCGCGCTGGTCTTCAAAGGCCATCCGGTTGACCGCATCGGGATCGCAAATGTCCCGAAGCCTGCGCAATCCTTCCGAAAGAATATCTTCAAAGTCAGGGTCTTGCGCCAGATCCTTCAGCTCGTGCTTGTCGCTGGCCAGATCGAACAGCTGCGGATCCTGGCCGCAGTAATGGACATATTTCCAGTGCTGCCAGCGCACCATGAAGGTGCCGGTCCGTGAGCCGCCGTCGTGGTATTCGGACAGGATGGTCCGGTCCGGATC
Organism: uncultured Paracoccaceae bacterium; assembly: GCA_913054485.1. Taxonomy (GTDB): domain Bacteria; phylum Pseudomonadota; class Alphaproteobacteria; order Rhodobacterales; family Rhodobacteraceae; genus FREY01. The sequence goes on along the minus strand of CAJXHQ010000066.1, from coordinate 4,029 downwards.
ATCCGGTTCATTGGCCAGGGTCAGCAGCGACCGGCCGGGCATTGTGGAAGGCTCCAGCCCGGCCGTGCGGCGCGCTGTGGCTGCGAGATCCAGCAATGTCGTGCCGGTGGCTGTCCGGTGCCCGGCGGGGATGCCCGGCCCGGCGGCAATCATCGGCACGCCGGCGCTGGCGTCATACATCACCTGTTTGGTCCAGAACCCCTGATCGCCCATCATGTCGCCATGGTCCGACACATAGACCACCAGCGTATCCTCCGCCTGGCCGCTGGCCTCCAGCGCCGCCAGAACCCGCCCGACGCAATGGTCCATGAAGGAGATGAGCCCGTAATACGCCGCCTTGGCCGCGCGCATGCTCTGTTCGTCGAAATGGCGGTCGTAGGCAAAGAACTCTGCCACGTTCTTAAGTTCCGGGTGCGCGGGCGGCCCCTCGCGCCAGGCCACCGGCATATCCATCTCCGCCGGGTCATACATGCTGAAATACTCCTCCGGGGCGGTCAGCGGGTAATGCGGGCTGACCAGAGAGACAAAACCGGCCCAGGGCGTGTCTTCTGCCGCCCGCTGCGCAAGCCAGTCTTCCGCCGCCGCTGTGATCGCCCGGTCATAGTCTGTGTAGCTGGACGGGCCGCTGCCCACATCCGCGGCCAGTTCAGCGGCCTCGTCATAAGCCGGCGGGTTCTGGCGCAGCAGGCCGATCGCCCAGCCGGTGCCGCCGACCACATGCATCGGCAGCAGCTCTTCGGCAAAGCCGTTGTCATCTGCAGCGGACCGGTAATGCAGCTTGCCTATAGAGGCCGTGTGCATCCCGGCCTCGCGGACCTCATGCATCCAGCTTCGGCGGCTGCCGTCATAAGGCGTGGCGCTGTCCCAGTTGCGGCACTGATGCACATGCGCGCCCGTGGCCACCGCAGCGCGTGCAGGCACACACATCGGCGAGGGTGTGTAGGCGTTTTCAAACATCGTGCCGCGTGCCGCCAGCGCGTCCAGATTGGGTGTCTTCACAATCGGATGACCGGCACAGCCCATGGCATCCTTGCGATGTTCGTCCGACATGATGATCAGCAAGTTTTTAGCGCGTGCCATTTTGTCCTCCCGAGGTTAGCGGCAGGCTAGAGGCTCGACAGATCGGGCACCAGAAGCTTATTTTGACAATAGCTATAAACATTTTTATGGATTGAAGATGGCAGAACCTCTCCACTGGCTGCGCGCCTTCGAAGCCGCGGCGCGTCTTGGCAGCCTGACCGCGGCGGCCAGAGAGGCCGGTTTGACACAAGCGGCGGTGTCCCAGCAGATCAAGGCGCAGGAGGGGCGGCTCGGCGCGCTCTTGCTGCGGCGCCAGCCGCGCGGTGTGGTTCTGACCAGTGCCGGGGCGGAGCTTTATGCGGATGTGTCGCGCGGCCTGAGCTTTCTGGACGGGGCGCTCAGCCGGTTCAACCAGCCGGGCCCGCAGGTTTTGCGGATTTCCTGCAACGCAAGCCTGGCCATTCGCTGGCTGCAACCGCGGCTGGCGGGGTTTTCCAAGCAGTTCCCGGGGATCCGCCTGCAGCTGCGGTCCGTGCTGTGGCCTGGGCAGGCGGCGGGGTTGCGGCCTGATGTGGAGCTGTTCCTCGGCCGGGCCGGTGCGGCGGCTGGTACCGGAGCCGTGGCGGTCCTGGATGGGACAATCGCCGGTTTTGCGGCGCAGGATGGGGCGGATTGCGCCGATCTGATTGCGATGACAGCCTGGGAGTTTTTCGACGATCAGCCGGAGACGGCGGGAACCGGGTTTGAGGTGGACAGTTGTGATGCGGCTCTCAGCCTTGCCGCCCAGGGGGCTGGGATCGCTGTTGCGCCGCGCATCCTGGCGTCCGGCAGCGTTGCCTCCGGACAATTGAAAGAGGTCCCGCTTCCGGCAGTGCCGCGTGTAATGGAATATCACCTGCGCTACAGCAGCACGGCCGGAAAGGCGGCGCGGGATTTCTGCGAATGGGTGCAAAGCCAAGGCGGCCACTTGCCCGCCTCCTGAGGGATCGTAAGTGCCCCGACGGTAAGTAGCGCTGTTAACGCGCGGAGATATTTCCGGAAACCGCTCACGCATGCGGATCAGCTGGCGTCCCGCGGGTCAGCTGTTTGGAGGGAAGGAGAGGCCTTGAAAAAAATTCTCCGGGAGGGTCGTTTTTCCTCTGGACGCTGCCGGATGCTATGGCTAAAAGCCGCCTCATGTTCCGGCGTAGCTCAGCGGTAGAGCAGTTGACTGTTAATCAATTGGTCGTAGGTTCGATCCCTACCGCCGGAGCCATAAGAAAGCCCTTAAGTCTCTGACTTGAGGGCTTTTTTGTTTGTCATGCCCCCATTTTCGGCCCGCGCGTGCTATTTGCCCGGAAACTGTTGCCGTCCGGATCAGATCCGCGCGTTTCTGCCGCAGGGCAGCGGTTGGTCCTGTCAGAATACGGGCAGAGAGAAGCGGTAGGTCCAGCCCAGTTCAAGGCTGCTTGCCGCGAAACTGTCGTCCCCAATCGTGTGGCTTACCATGCCGCGCAGAGCGGTCTCCGGGCTGAGAGCGTAAGCCGCGCCCAGGCCGGCCCTGAGCAGCCTGCCGTCAACATAGGCGCCGGCTTGCACATCGCCGAAGAACTGCCAGCGGCTGGTGCTGGAGTATTTGCTCTGCCAGCCGACCCCGGCGGACACCTCGCCATAGCCGGGATAGCCCCGGTAAGAATCATAGGCGATGCTGCCCCGGATCGGGACGTAGAAATGGTCGTTCAGGATCTTGTCGCCCTGGATCGTGATCAGGCCAAGGTCTTCACGCCCGGCACCGCCGACGCGCAGGTTGGTTTTTGTTTCATGGGACACGCTGAACCGGTAGCCGGCGAACCGGCCCTGAGCCGCGGCGCCGGGAGAATTCGCCCGGGAAGGCGGGCGCATGTGGTAGTTGAGGGCCGCGCCGACCGTTATGTTCTCAGATGTGCCGTCCGGGGCGAAGAGGTAGCCGGCCGTCAGGGCCAGGCCCAGGTTCGGGCGGATCATGTATTCGGCAGAGACCTTGGGGTAGACCAGGAACCCGGATCCGGTGTCGATGACCGAGGGCGCGTAGCCGCCTGAGCCTATGCCCAGCTGGCCGTACAGGCTGACCCGCGGCGACAGCACCTGGCGGGCTCCAAGCCCGGCAATGACCTGATTGTAGAGCGGCAGCCCTTCATAGCCGACACCCAGGGCATAATACCAATAGCGGTTTTCACGGAAGTAGCGGGAGACCTGCAGATCCACAGTGCGGATGGTGCCAGTGTTGGAGCCCTGCGGGTCCTGCTGCAGGTAGTTGTCGAGCCCGGCAGAGATCATCCCGGCGCGGCCGCTGCTGCCGGGGTCCGGGTGATAGCTGAAGCTCTGGCCCGCCTGGCTGTGGGGGCCGGTCCGGTAAGCAAAGGGCAGTTGCAAGTAAAGATTGAGCTGCGTGCCGTCAATTTCAGACTCAAAAAACGCCATCCGGGAAATATTTGCCCCGGCCGTTACCCGTCCGAAATCGTAGCCAATGCCGGCATAGGCCTTGGCGTAACCGCCGGTTCCGGACAGATCGTCGCTGAGTTCGACGCTTTCGCCGCCGCCGCCGCCGCCAAGGGCCAACCCGCCATTGACGGTCCAGTTGCCACGCATCCGGTGCTGGGCATGGAGAATTCCGCCAAAGGCCATGAAGCCGCCATAGTCGCCCTGGGTGACAGGTGCAAAACTGCCGATGCCGAAGTAGAGCCAGTCATTTACCGGATGAAGAAGGTGGTAGCCCAGCAAGTCCAGTGATCGGTCTCCAGGCAGCCGGATGTATTGATAATCGACCATGAGGAGGCCGTTGCGCAGGCTGAGACCGGAATCTGGCTGCCCGGCGGCAGAAGCTGTGTCTTCAGGGCTTGGCGCAGTGGCGGTTTGCGCGCCGGCGGTTGCGGCCGAAGCAAAAGTCCCGGCAGCTGCGGCGAAGGAAGCAATACATGCGACGAAACGGGTAAAGCGGTATGGGCTCAAAATGCGCTCGTTAAAGTTAATGGAAGTACACAACTTCCTGTT
>CAJXHQ010000065.1 GCA_913054485.1 uncultured Paracoccaceae bacterium | reverse complement strand
AGCTGGTCCGCGAGGCCGCCCGAGAAGCCACACTCTATCAGCGCGAACAGAGCCGCGCCCTGCACGAAGAGCTGCTGAGTGCCCTTGAGAAGAAGATGGCCGTCAACGTGGTCGCGGACAGTGAGCGCCAGCGCATGCGTGAGGCCCTGGCACCGGTGATCGAGCAGCACACCCAGGCGCTTGACGCAGACGTGGTGACGCAGTTCCAGACTGCCCTGGCCGACGCGCGCTGAACACTTTCATCAGCGCCTGTGTCATCGGTCCCTGACATCAGTCCCAGCCACCGACACGCGGCAGCACCCTTTTCGCTGCAACCAGAGTGGCGCAATGACAGCGCTGCCGCACCGTCATCGAGATGCCTCCTTCGGGGATGACACCACGAACAAACTGACCCAAGAGATGCCGTTATCCATGTCGATCAAACCGCCCTCTGCCACGCACGCCGAGTCCCGCAAGGCCGCTGGCGCTGCGCAGGACAAGACAACTGTGCAGGACAAGACAGACTCGCAGGACACGGCCGCCCCCTCGAGTATTGCCGTCGGCATCACGGCGCTGTTCAAGGGACTCGAGAAGACCCTGACCCTGCTGATGGTGCTGGCGCTGGTGGCGATGATCGTACTGGTGTTCGTCAATGTGGTGCTGCGCTACGGCTTCTCCACATCCATTCTGGGCGGCAATGAGTTCGTGACCATCGCCTTCATCTTCACCAGTGCCATCGGCGGCGCGGTGGGCATTACACGGCGCGAGCATATCGCCATCACCTTTTTCATCGACCTGCTGCCGCGGCCCATCAAAATGTTCTTCTACATTCTCGGGCTGGCGCTGATCGCCATCGTGAACGGCGCACTGATCTACTACACCACCGGCTGGATCGAAAAGGCGGGCCATTTCCCCTGGCAGCCCTTCAACATGCCGCAGGGTCTTGTGCATGCGGCGATCCCCATCGGCTGCGGCCTCGCCATCATTTTCTGCATCATCAAAATCATCCTGACGCTGGCGGGGCGCGAGCAGATCGACATTCTCTGGATGCCCGAGGACTGACACCATGATTATCCTTCTCGGCAGCCTCTTTGTGCTGCTCATCATCGGCGTCCCGATCGCCTACTCACTGGGGCTGTCGGCGCTGGCTTATTTTCTGGTCGAACAGCCCATGCTGACGGCCATCATGCCGCAGCGGTTCTTTGCGGGTATGAATTCCTACGCGCTGATCTCGCTGCCCTTGTTCATCCTGATGGGGCTGGTGATGAACACCGGCGGCATCACAGCACGGCTTCTGGACCTGTCGCTGTTTTTCGTGGGCCGCATGAAAGGCGGGCTAGGGCTGGTGAATGTGGTCGGCTCGATGATTTTCGGCGGAATTTCCGGCTCCTCCGCCTCTGATACTGCCTCCATCGGGTCCGTGCTCATCCCGGAGATGAAGAAACGCGGCTACCCGGCAGAATTTGCGGCCGGCATCACCGTGGCCTCTTCCACCATGGGGATGATCATCCCGCCTTCGGTGGCGATGGTGATCTACGCCATTGTCGCGCAGGAGAGCGTCGGTAAGCTGTTCCTCGGCGGGATCATCCCCGGCATCATGGTGGGCATTTTCCAGCTGTTCATCGTCTGGTTCATCGCCAAGCGGAAGAACTACCCGATCGAGGATATCCCCTTCACACTGGACGAAGGCCTGAAGCAGCTCCGCCGCTCTGCAGCGGTGGCGGTCATGCCCATCCTGATTGTCGGCTCGGTGGTCTTCGGCATTGCCACCCCGACTGAAACTGCCGGCATGGCTGTCTTTTACGGCATCTTGATCGGCATGTTCATCTCGGGCGGGGCGGTCTTCAAGGAGATGCCGGGGGCGATGCGCCATGCCATCATCACCAGCGCCAAGATCATGATGATCATTGCCTTCTCGCAGCTCTATATCTGGGTGCTGACCCCGGTGCTGCAGCCGGCGGCGCAGGGCGTTGGCGTCTCGGGCGTCCATTTCGGTGTGGTGCTGGTCTCGGGCCTTGCGGTGGGGGCCTGCACGCCGCCGGTGGGGAATTGCCTCAATGTCTGCGCGGCGATCGCGCGGATGGGCATCGGGCGGATCTTCATCGGGGCTGCCCCCTTCCTTCTGGCCAATGTGCTTGTGCTCATCCTCATCTGCCTGATCCCCGGACTGGTGATGTGGATCCCCAACGCGGTGATCGGCGGCTGAGCAACTGTTTCGGGCTGCAGGGTGTCTTCCGGACCGGCCCGGCGCTTCGGCGTTGAAACCCTGCGAAAAGCCGGTGCCCCTCACCTGCCGGGAGGGGCACCATGTACCAACACCCGGATGACAGACATCCGGCGGAAACAGGAAATTGACATGCAACGTGCAGGTGTCATCGGATTAGGCGATATGGGCAGCGGGCTGGCCAAGAACCTGATCAAAAACGGCTTTCAGACAACGGGTCTGGATCTGTCAGAGGAGCGCATGAAAGCCTTCGCGGAGACGGGCGGCAAACCCGCCGCCGCGCTGGCCGAAGTGGGCGCAAATTCTGACGCTGTCTATGTGATGGTGATGAACGGGGATCAGGCGAAGGGCGTGATCTTCGGCCCCGAGGGGCTGGCCGCCAATATGGCCGAAGACAGCGCCATCATCCTCACCGCCACCATCAAGCCGCGCGAGGCGCGCGAGATCGGCGAGGGGCTGGCGGGTTCAGGCATCCACCTGATCGACTCGCCGGTTTCGGGCGGCTTCCCCGGCGCGCAGGGCGGCACGCTGACCATGATGGCGGCGGCCGCCGATGCGGTGCTGGACCAGTTCGCCCCGGTGATGGAGGCGGTGTCCGCCACCATCCACCGCGTCGGTGACGGGGCAGGGCAGGGGCAGACGGTGAAAGCCTGCCTGCAGACCCTGCTCGGCTCCATCTTCTCGGCCACGTTTGAGGCCTCGGTGCTGGCCGCCAAGGCGGGTGTGACGGGCGAGACCCTGTTCAAGGTCTTCTCCACCTCGGGTGCCGGCTGCGGCTGCACCAATACCGCGCTGGAAAACATCATCGACCGCCAGTTTGAAAACACCGGCTCGGCGATCACCACCATGCACAAGGACCTGACCATCTCCATGGACTTGGCCGAGGAGCTGGAAGTGCCGATGCAGATGGCCTCCACCGCGATGCAGATCTTCCATGCTGGCAAGAGCAAATATCCGGACGGGGACAACTGGGCCTGCACCAGGATCATCGAGGAAATCACCGGCGCAGAGCTGCACCGCTAAGAGGGAAGAGAGATATGAAACTGGGTGTAATCTGCGACGGCATCAGCCGTGATCTGAAACATGCTGTTGATGTCATGGACGAGTTTGGCTTGCTATATGCCGAGCTGCAATTTGTCGGCGACTCTGAAGTGGGCGACCACACGGCGCAGGAAATCCGCGAGATCGACAGGCTGCTGCGCGACCGGGGCAAGCCGGTCTCTTGCCTGTCGCGCCACATCTTTGCGGGCATGACTGGGGCCAACAGGCCGGGGGGCGCGCTGCACACCAAACATATGGACGCCCTGAAGCGGGTGATCGATATGGCGCATGTGGTGGGTTCACCGCTGGTGCGGATCATGACCCCCAAGAAGGAGCAGATCCTCTGGGGCCAAGGCGGTGCGGAAAAGTGGAACGTGGCGCATGGCGCCTGGGACGCCATGCTGCCGCTGATCGCCCCGGCGGTTGAGGTCGCCAAGGCCGAAGGCATCAAGCTGGTGGTCGAGACCGGCAACGGCACCATGGTCAATTCCAACTATACCGGCCGCAAGCTGATCGACGATCTGGGGGTCAAGGGCACGCTGGGCGTGCTGTGGGATCCGGCGAACAACTGCTGGTGCCACGAGCAGGCCTTCCCGGCGGGCTACGATGCGGTGAAGGACGGCTACCTCGGCCATATCCACATCAAGGACGTGGTGGTGGATACGCCGCGCGCGACCCTGACGGTGAAAAAGATGGGCGAGGGCCAGCTGGCGGATCAGTTCCAGCCGATGGCGGACGCGCTGCGCGCGGATGGGTATGACGGGGTGATTTCTTTCGAGAGCGTCTACCACCCCGGAAACGGCGATTACGAGGCCGATTTCCGCGATTGCATCGGCCTGTTCAAACAGCTGTTCGGCTGATCCTGAAACTGCAAAGGGGCCGGGTTATCCGGCCCCGGTCCAGCGACCGCGGCGGTCAGGCTTTCATGGCTGCCAGCGTGTGATCCAGACCATTGCGGATATGCGCTTTCAGCATCTCGCAGGCCGCAACCGTGTCGCGGTCCAACGCGGCTTCGAACATCTTGCGGTGCTCCTCCACGGCATCTTCGCCGCGGTAGGTCAGCACCAGCATCTGGTAGCGCAGGTATTTGTCGTAGAGCGTGGAGTGCAGCGACAGAAGGTTCGAAGAGTTGCAGGCCTCGATCATCGCTTGGTGGAATTCCCAGTCGTAGCGTTTCCAGTCTTCCTTGCGGGATTGATCGCCGGACAGCATTTCCTTTTCCAGCCGGTGCAGCTTGTGATGGGCAGAGACGAGATTGCCTTCCCACTCGGTGTCGCCGTTCTGGATCGACAGTTCCAGCGCATGGCATTCCAGCAGGATGCGCAGTTCGGCAATTTCGATCAGATCCTCGCGGGACACGGGGCGCACAAAGAAGCCGCGCTGCTCGGGCGCATCAACGAATCCCTCGCTCGCCAGCCGGTTCAGCGTCTCGCGCAGGGTTGACAGGCTTGCCTCATAGCGCTGCTTAAGCCCATCAAGCTTCAGCTTTTTCCCGGGCTCCAATGCTCCGAAAATAATGTCCCGCTTGATGCGCTGATATGTGCTCGTCCCTACTGTCGTGAACTGTTCGGCCATACGAATGCATCCCAGATTTCTGATTATCTCATACATCTAACAGTAGCTGCGCATCTCCACAATCAATCAGTAAATCTGTCAAAATCAAAAATATCATACATTATTGCAAAGTGTGCGACTCGCCCCTATGGTGCCTGCAAGACAGGGAACGGCCTTGGCCGGTGAGGAAGAGGAAGATTGTCCGTGGTTCAAAACGTGCGTATCGCCATTGCCGGTCTCGGCCTTGTTGGGAAGCGCCATGCGGCGGCGCTGATGCAGACGCCGGGGCTGGAGCTGGCCGCAGCCGTTGACCCCAGCCCGGAAGGCCAGGCCCATGCCCGCGAACTGGGCGTGCCGGCCTTTGCGGACCTTGAAGCCTTGTTTGCCGGGCAGGCCGTGGACGGCGTGCTGCTGGCAACACCAACGCCGCTGCATGTGGCGCAGGGGTTGGAATGTGTGAAGCACGGATGCCCGGTTCTTGTGGAAAAGCCGATCTCGGTCACAGCGGCTGAAGCAGAAGAGCTGAACAGCGCCGCCGAGGCGGCGGGCGTTCCGCTGCTGGTGGGGCACCACCGCCGCTACAACCCGCTGATCCAGAAAGCACATGAGGTCATCACCGAGGGCAGCATCGGCGAAGTGCGCGGCGTGCAGGCGACCTGCTGGTTCTACAAGCCCGACCATTATTTCGACGCCGCCCCCTGGCGCAAGAAAGAAGGCGCGGGCCCGATTTCGGTCAATATCGTGCATGACATCGACCTGATCCGGTACCTGTGCGGTGAGGTTGCCAGTGTGCGCGCCCAGGCCGCGCCGTCGCGCCGGGGCTTTGAAAACGAAGACGTGGCTGCGGCTGTGCTGACCTTCGAGAACGGTGCCATCGGCACCATCTCTGTATCCGACAGCATCGTGTCACCGTGGAGCTGGGAGTACACCGCGCGGGAGAACCCGGTGTACCCGCCGGTGCCCGAGAGCTGCTACATGATCGGCGGTTCGCACGGAGCGCTGTCGATCCCCGATATGCGTCTGTGGCAGCATAAAGACGGTGCACAGGACTGGTGGGAGCCGATTGCGGCCTCTTCGGTTCCGCGGGACTATTCGGACCCGCTGGTGAACCAGATGGCACATTTCGCAGCCGTCATCCGCGGCGAGGCAAACCCGCTGGTCACTGGGAGGGAGGGGGCAAGGACCCTTCAAGTGATTGAGGCTATTCAGAAATCAGCCAAGAGCGGCGAGGTGGTTCAGATCTGCCCCGCCGCCGATGCCACCAATGGCACGCAGCTGAAGTCTGCGTGATAAAATATCGGATATTTTTAAAAAAATCTTGCAATGAGTTAAGACTCAGCCAAGTCTGATCAAGACACATCATATCGTGATAACCCTAGGGAGGATTATATGTTCACGAAACTGACCCGCCGCGCGGCCCTGACCGCCATGGTAGCAACCGGCGTTCTCGCCAGCTCCGTCACTGGTGCACTGGCCGCTGACAAGCTGAAGCTGCGTCTCGCCACGTCCGGCTCTGCCACCGACCAGCGTTCGGTTGCTATGGCCGAGGTTTTCGGCCCCGCCGTGTCCGAATTTGCTGACTACGAACCCAGCTACAACGGCACTATCTTCGCACAGGGCACCGAGCTGGACGCGATCAGCCGCGGCAACCTGGAAATGTCGATCACCTCGGCGCAGGAGCTGGCACAGTTCTTCCCTGAGTTCTCGATCTTCACTGCCGGCTACGTGCATCAGGACGCTGCCCACCAGGTAGCGGTCTTCAACGACCCGCTGATGGACGAATTCAAAGCCATGGCCGAGAACGACCTGGGCGTGAAGCTTCTGTCGGTCATGTACCTGGGCCGCCGTCAGGTGAACCTGCGTCAGACCAAAGACGAGCTGACCGTGAAAACCCCGGCTGACCTGGCTGGTGTGAACATCCGTATGCCCGGCACCGACGCGTGGCAGTTCCTGGGCAAAGCCCTGGGCGCAGCGCCGACCCCGATGGCCTTTGCCGAAGTTTACACCGCGCTCTCCACCGGCGCTGTTGACGGCCAGGACAACCCGCTGCCGACCGTTGTTGATGCGAAATTCTACGAGGTTACCAACCAGATCGTTCTGACTTCACACCTGGTTGACCTGAACTACATCGCCATCGGCAAAGGCGTTTGGGACGACATGACCGCCGAGTAGCAAGCCACTGTTCAGGCCGCTGCTGACGCAGCTGCAGAAGCTGGGCGTCAGAAGCAGCTGGAAAAAGAATCCAGCCTGGTGTCCTTCCTGCAGGAGCAGGGCATGGAAGTTTACGAGCCTGACACAGCGTCCTTCCGCAACCAGGTGCAGTCCATGTATCTGGAAAGCGAATATGCTAAAGCATGGCCTGCTGGCGTGCTGGACAAGATCAACGCCCTGGGCAACTGATCTGACATAAGCAAAATTGCTGCGGGAGGATCGCAATGAAACTTCTCATCAAATGGTTCACCCGCAGCACCGAGGCCATATCGGCCTTGATGCTCGCGGTGATGTTTTTCACCTTTCTTCTTCAAATTTTCACCCGTTACGTGATGCAGGCCCCCTTGGGGTGGACGCTGGAGTTCAACCTGATCCTGTGGGTGTGGATCGTGTTTTTCGGCTGCGCCTTCATTGTGCGCGACAAGGATCACGTCACCTTTGACATCTTCTATCTGGCCGCACCGAAACGCGGCCGCCAGATCATGGCCCTGATCGCGGCAGGCGCTGTTGGCATTGGTATGATCTACTCGTTCCTGCCAACCTGGGACTACATCGACTGGATGAAAATCCGCAAGACGCCCACCGTGTGGAACCCTTTCACCGGTGCCAAGATCCCGATGCGGGACGTCTTCTCCATCTACGCTGTGTTCATGCTGGCGATCATTGCCCGCAGCATCTGGACCTTCGTCAAAGTGCTGCGAAACGGCCCGCCGGATGAGGACCACGAGCTGGTCAGCCACGACCCTGAACCGCCTGCAATCCGCCACGGGGATGACGCGACATGAGCTTTGAACTTCTATCCTGTCTGCTGACCCTGTTCCTGCTGGCCGGTATCGGCACGCCGATCGGCTATTCGATCATGCTGGCCTCGCTTGTGTACCTCGGCCTCTCGGGCATGGATGTGGCGCTAGTGGGTGAAAAGATCCTGCAAGGCCTCTACAAAAGCTTTATCCTGCTGGCGGTGCCGCTGTTCATTGTGGCTGCCAACATCATGAATGCGGGCACCATCTCCGAACGACTGCTGAACTTTTGCGTCGCAGCCGTCGGCCGGTTCCGCGGCGGATTGGGGCATGTGAACGTGGTGGCCTCGCTGATCTTCTCGGGCATGTCCGGCTCTGCCGTGGCGGATGCGGCAGGCATCGGCAAGATCATCATCGAGATGATGACCAAGGATGGGCGTTACAGCCGCGGCTATGCGGCGGCGATCACGGCTGCATCGGCCACCATCGGCCCGATCATCCCGCCGTCGATCCCGATGGTTCTCTATGCGCTGGTCTCCAACTCCTCGATCGGGGCGCTGTTTCTGGCAGGCATCCTGCCTGGTCTGATCATGGGGCTGGTTCTGATGGCGATGAACTATGTCATCTCCACCAAACGCGGTTTTGCGCTGGAAGAACCGGTGCCGCTGCGCGAACTGCCGAAGTATACCGCCAACGCCTTTCCGGCGCTGATGATGCCTGCGATCCTGCTGTTCGGCATCTATGGCGGCTACACCACCCCGACCGAGGCCGCTGCTGTTGCCGCCTTCTACGCGCTCTTGCTGGCCGCGCTGGTCTACCGGGCGGTATCGCTGAAGTCGCTCTATCCGATCTTTGTCGAAAGCGCGCGCGCTTCGGCCGCTGTTGGCGTGGTGATCGGCGGTGCCTTGATCCTGAACTTCATCGTCATCTCGGAAAACATTCCGGGCATGATGTCGGAGTTCCTGTCTGACGTGAATGTGCACCCGATCCTGTTCCTGCTGGCAGTGAACCTTCTGGTTCTCTTCCTGGGCTGTGTGCTGGACGCAACCACCATCATCCTGGTGATTGTGCCCCTGTTCATCCCGGCCTGTAAGGAGCTGGGCATCGATCTGGTGCACTTCGGTGTTCTGGTTGTGGTGAACTCGATGATCGGGCTGATCACTCCGCCCTACGGCATCCTGCTGTTTGTCATCAACGCAGTGACCGGCATCCCGCTGAAGGAGATCATCTCTGAGGTCTGGGCCTTCCTGGGAGTCCTCATCCTGGCGCTTCTTCTGCTGATCGTCTCGCCGGATCTGGTGCTCTGGCTGCCGCGTGTGTTCGGCTATCAAGGGTAGATGACCATGGTACTTGCGCTGTCTACAACCTCCATCCCCGGCGGGCTGGAAAGCAAGCTGGAAGCCATTGCCGAGGCAGGCTTTTCGGGGATCGAGCTGCACGAGCCCGATTTCACCGGATGCGATCTGACCGCCGCGGAGGCCGGCCGGATGGCGCGGGACCTTGGACTGAAAATTTGCCTTCTCCAGCCCTTCTCCGGGCTGGAGGGGCAACAGGGCGAGGCGCGGCAGCGCGCCTTTGCCCGGCTTGACCACCGGTTTTCTCTGATGGAGGAACTGGGAACGGATACCCTGCTGGTCGGGGCGTCCTCTGCCGAGGGCACGCTGCTGTCGGACGAGGCCGCCGCCGCAGACCTGGGCGAGGCGGCAGAGCGCGCGAAGGCGCGCGGGCTGCGTCTGGCCTATCTTGGCCGGCCTTGGGCGAAACACGTGCGCGATGATGCCACGGCGCTGCGGCTGGTCGAAACGGTGAACAGCCCGGCGCTGGGGCTGGCGCTCAACAGTTATTTCTCGCTTGCCGGCGGCGCGCAGCCTGCGTCTTTGCGCCATGTGCCGGGCGAGCGGCTGTTCCATGTGCAGCTGTCGGACGCGCCGCGCATGGACCACGACATCCGCGCATTGAAAAGCCACTTTGGCCTGCTGCCGGGGCAGGGCGCGCTGAATATCGCAGGTTTCATCCGCGTGCTGGCGCGCAGCGGCTACAAAGGCCCCTGGTCCATCGCCCGCGTGAACGAGGCCGGTCCGCGCCCCGGCGGCCGCCTTCTGGCCCGCGACGCCTGGCGCGCGCTGGTCAATGTGATGGACGAGGTCGCCCGCACTGACCCGGCGCTCGACTTCGGCACGCCGGCCTTGCCCGAACGGGTCAATACTTCCGGTTTCGAGTTCATCGAATTTGCCGCCGATGCCGCCAGCGGCACCGAACTGACCGACATGCTGAAGGCGATGAGCTTCCGGATGGAGCGCAAACATGTCTCCAAGTCCGTTGAGCTGTGGCGGCAGGGCGCGATCAATATTGTGGTGAACACCGACACCGAGGGCTTTGCCCGCCACGCCTTTGAAGGCCACGGCCCCACGGTCTGCGACATGGGGCTGCGGGTGAAAGACGCCGAACAGACGGTGGAACGCGCGGCCAAACTGGGCGCGCCCAAGTTCTCGCAGCCCGTCGGCAGTGGCGAGCTGGACATCCCCGCCATCCGCGGCGTCGGCGGCCATGTGGTGCATTTCATCGATGAGAAATCTGATCTGCACCGGGTCTGGGATATCGAATTTGAACCAGCCGCCAAAACCCCTGCTACTCCGC
>CAJXHQ010000064.1 GCA_913054485.1 uncultured Paracoccaceae bacterium | reverse complement strand
CCGCGCGGTGGAAGACACTGAGATCCGCAGCCTGCCCATCCTGCGCGATCAGATCGTCATGACGGTGCAGGCCAGTGCAGGCCATGACGAGGAGGTCCATGAAAACCCAGAGGTCTTCGACCTCTTCCGCCCGTCAAAAACTCACCAGAGCTTCGCCAGCGGCCCCCATTTCTGCCAGGGCACCCATGTGGCGCGCATGATGCTGGCACAGATTATGCTGCCGTTGCTGTTTGAGCGTTTCCCGCATATGTCTCTGCCCGAGCCGGAGAACGTCCCCTGGTACGGTTTTGCCTTCCGCGGACCCCTGTCGCTGCCGGTCAAACTCGCCTGACTTAGCGGAGCACGCCCATGCCTTCCCCCCTCTACGCCATCGGCGACATCCACGGCCAGCTGGACATGCTGGAAGAGGCGCTTGCCCGCATCGAAGCAGACGGCGGCCCGGATGCGCGTATCATCTTCCTCGGCGACTACACCGACCGCGGACCCGACAGCCGCGGCGTGATCGAACGCCTGGCGCGCGGCAAGGCCGAGGGGCGCAACTGGGTGTTCCTCAAGGGCAATCACGACCGGATGTTCTCCATGTTCATGGAGGACTACCCGCGCAATGATGCCCGCCTGCTGGTCGGCTACCACTGGCTGCACGAGCGGATCGGCGGCATCGAGACCCTTGCCTCTTACGGGGTGGAGGTGCCGGAAGGTGCGCGCACCTACCAGATCCACCAACAGGCCCGCGCCGTGGTGCCGCAGAGCCATCTGAACTTCCTTGCAGGCCTGGTGCCGTTTCATCAGGAACGCGGGCTGCTCTTTGTGCATGCGGGCATCCGGCCCGGCGTGCCGCTGGACCAGCAGACCGAAGATGACCTGATCTGGATCCGGCAGGAGTTCCTGAACGACACCCGCCTGCACCCCTGGCTGGTGGTCCACGGCCATACGCCCGCCAAGGCAGCCCAGCACGCCGGGAACCGGATCAATCTGGATAGCGGTGCAGGCTACGGCATGCCGCTCAGTGCTGCGGTGTTTGACGCGGGCGAGGTCTGGCTGCTGACCGATCAGGGCCGCCTGCCGCTGCAGCCGTAAGGGCGGCGGTTAAGTCCGCCGCCTCTGCACAGTGCGCTTGATCTTATCCTTCTTGCGCTTGGCCTTTGCGGACTTGCGCTTCACCGGACTGCGGCCTGCCGGGCTGCGCCGCCCGCCGCGCGGCAGTGCCTGATCCTCAATCGTCAGCAGTTCCAGCTCCAGCCCGCCGGTGACCGGTGCTGCCTGGGTCAGCCGCACTGTGACCCGCTGTCCCAGCGCAATCACCATCCCTGTGTCCGACCCCGTCAGCGTGCCGCCCTCGGCGTCAAAATGGAAGAATTCGCGGCCCAGCGTGCGCACTGGCACCAGCCCGTCGGCACCGGTTTCGTCCATCTTCACAAAAGCGCCGAAACGGGCGATGCCGCTGATCCGGCCTGAAAACTCATTGCCGACCCGCTCTGACAGGTAGGCAGCTAGATATCGGTCCGTGGTGTCACGCTCCGCCATCATCGAGCGCCGCTCGGTGTCGGAGATATGCGTTGCGGTCTTCTCCAGCTGCTCGATCTCATCCGCCTGCAAGCCGTCATCGCCCCAGCCATGCGAGGAGATCAGCGAACGGTGCACGATCAGGTCGGAATAGCGCCGGATCGGTGAGGTGAAATGCGCGTAGTTCTTCAGCGCGAGGCCGAAGTGGCCGAAGTTTTCCGGGCTGTAGTAAGCCTGAGACATCGACCGCAGGGTGGAGATATTGATCAGCTCCGCATCATCCGTGCCAGCCGCCGCGTTCAAGAGCGCGTTCAGATGCCGGGTCTGCAGCACCTGCCCCTTGGCAAGGTTCAGCCCGGCGGCATGGGCGGTGTCGCGCAGCGCGTCCAGCTTGTCGCGGGAGGGTTCTTCGTGCACCCGGAACAGCTGCGGCGCACGTTTGGCGATCAGGGTTTCGGCGGCGCAGACATTGGCCAGCACCATGAACTCCTCGATCAGCTTGTGGGCATCCAGACGGTCGCGGAAATTGACCGAGGTGACCTGCCCGTCCTCGTCCAGCACGATCTTGCGCTCCGGCAGGTCCAGCTCCAGCGGCTGGCGGCGGTTGCGCGCGTCTTTCAAGGCGTTATGGGCGGCATAAAGCGGCCGGATCACCTCCTCCAGCATCCCGGCGCAGCGCTCATTGGGGTCGCCGTCCATCGCCGCCTGAACCTCCTGATAGTTCAGCGAGGCATCGGATTTCATCAGCGCGCGGACAAACTTGTGGCTGATCTTCTCGCCATGGGCGTCGATCTGCATGCGCACGGCGATACAGGCACGCGGCACGCCCTCGTGCAGGGAACACAAGTCACCTGACAGACGGTCCGGCAGCATCGGCACCACCCGGTCGGGGAAATAAGACGAATTGCCGCGCTTACGCGCCTCGCGATCCAGTGCCGAGCCGGGGCGCACATAGGCTGCCACATCCGCAATCGCCACCCAGATCACATGGCCGCCGGGGTTTTTCGGGTCGTCATCGGCATGGGCGAAACAGGCGTCGTCATGGTCGCGGGCATCCGCCGGATCAATCGTCACCAGCGGCATATCCAAGAGGTCCGTCCGCCCCTTCAGCCCCATCGGCTTGGCCTTGTCGGCTTCCTCGAACGCCTTGTCCGGGAAGGCATCGGGGATACCGTGCTGGTGGATCGCGATCAGCGAGACCGCCTTGGGCGCCGCCGGATCGCCGAGCCGCTCCACAATGCGGGCTTT
Organism: uncultured Paracoccaceae bacterium; assembly: GCA_913054485.1. Lineage (GTDB taxonomy): Bacteria > Pseudomonadota > Alphaproteobacteria > Rhodobacterales > Rhodobacteraceae > FREY01. The sequence continues at coordinate 7,707 of CAJXHQ010000064.1, read as the reverse complement.
CGGCAGGCCAAAACGGTTCTTGGGGCCGGCCTGTTCAGCCTCCACCAGTTCGCCGTCCTTGGCCTTGGCGGTGCCGTCCGAGGTAACGATCCACTCATGGCTGGCGGATTTATCGATGGGGACGATGCGGCCGCCCTCGGCACCTTTGCGGAAGATACCCAGAACGCGCTTCGGATTGGTGCCGATCCGGCGGATCAGCCGGGCCTCGTAGTTGTGGTCGGCCTCATGCACCTGGGTGAGCCGCGCCAGGATCCGGTCGCCTGCGCCCAAGGCAGGGTCCGAGGCGCGCGGGATCACCAGCACAATGGGTTCCACGCCTTCGCCGTGCCATTCCAGCGGTTTGGCAAACATATCGCCATCCGCATCCGGCGCCAGAACCTGCAGCACGGAAACCGGCGGCAGCTGGTCCGGGTCGCGGTAGGTCTTTTTGCGCTTTTGCAGGTGGCCCTCGGCCTCCAGCTCTTTCAGGATGCGCTTGAGATCTATCCGCGCAGCCCCCTTGATACCAAAGGCCTTGGCGATGTCGCGTTTCGTGGTGAGGGTCGGGTTGGCCGAAATCCAGTCGAGGATTTCCGCCTTGTCAGGAATGCGGCTCATGTCTTTTGCCCTAGCACGGGGTGCAGGCGGGGTCATGCGAATTCAGCGCGGCAGGGCGGCGAGGTCAGCGGCAGTATCCACATCGCGCAAAATGTCCGTGAGGGCGATGCGGTATCCGGGCAGGGTGGCCAGCGTATCGCCAAGCGCGTGTTCAGTGGACCAGCGGACGCCGCGCATGAAACCGGGCGGCTGGCGGCAGGGGTGCTTCAGGCCCACCAGCCAATAGCCTCCGTCCTCAGCAGGGCCAAAGACGGCGTCGTGATTGCCAAGGGTGGCAAAGGCACGGGCAATCTGAGCGCGGGTGATGCCGGGGATATCTGCGCCGATCAGGCAGACCGGGCCATTAGGGCTGCGCCGGTCCCGCGCGGGGTGGGCGTGTAGCGCCCGCCCCGTGGGGGGGCGGGACGGGCGCTGCCCGGCGTTGCCGCCGGGCGGGGCTTTCAACATCCGGGCCATCCGATCCCCGAGATTGCCGCGGCCTTGCGGCAGGCGCTTCAAATCCTTGGGCCAGTTGCGCGCGGCGACCGCCCGGTCCGGTGCAACCGCCAGAACAATCTCCCAGCGCGGATCGCGCAGACAGCGGATCAGGGCGGCGGACTGATGCCGGAACCACCAGGCGGCAGCGGTCATGCCGATATCGCGGCCGAGCCGGGTTTTCACCCGGCCCGCACGCGGCTGTTTCACCATGATGACGAGGGTGCGCCTCACCCCAGATGCCGGACCATGTCGCGGTGTTCGATCCCGGCATCCAGGTAGACCGGGCCGAAGACCTCAAAGCCCAGTTTTTCGTAGAACCCGATGGCGTGCACCTGCGCGCCAAGCTTGGCCTTGGTGATGCCGTCGCGTTTTGCGGCCACCGCGACGGCGGCTTCGATCAGCTGCTTGCCGAGCCCGGTGCCGCGGGCCGCTTTCAGTACGCAGACACGGCCGATCTTGGCCACGTTTTCAACCCATACGATACGGGCGGTGCCCATCGGCTTGCCGTCCATCGTCGCCAGAAGATGCGTGGCCACCGCGTCCAGCGCGTCGCGTTCTTCTTCGACGGGTACGTTCTGTTCCCCTACAAACACCTCGAACCGCAGGGCCATGCAGGTATCAAGGTCCGTGGTCTCACTGATCACAATGCTCATGCAAAATAGTCCTTCAGCATCCGCGCATAGATCGCCTTCAGCTGCGGGATCTGCACCACTTCCACCCGTTCATCCACCTGATGCATGGTGCGGCCCACCAGGCCGAATTCGACCACCGGGCAGTGGTTCTTCACGAAACGCGCGTCAGACGTACCGCCTGTGGTAGACATCTGCGGCACCACGCCGGTCTCGGCCTCTACTGCGCGGGCCACCAGCGCCGACAGCGGGCCGGGTTCGGTGATAAAGCTCTCGCCCGAGATTTTCACGGTCATCTCAACGGTGACGCCGAATTCCTCCTGCACGCGGTCCGCTTCGCGGCGCAGCCAGTCCTGCAGGCTGGCACCCGAATGCAGGTCGTTGAAGCGGATGTTCAGCGCCGCTGTGGCCTGCGCCGGGATCACGTTGGTGGCGGCATTGCCGGTGTCGATGGAGACTACCGCAAGGGTTGAGGCATCAAAGTGATCGGTACCCGTATCAATTTCATGGCTGGCCAGCCGGTCCGTCAGCCGCGCCATGGCGCTCAGCGGATTATTGGCGCGGTGCGGATAGGCGGCGTGTCCCTGCACGCCGGTCACGGTGAACCAGGCGGTGATCGACCCGCGCCGCCCGATCTTCATCATCTCTCCCATAGTGTCGGGGCAGGTGGGTTCACCGACGATGCAGACCGACATCGCTTCGCCCTCGTTGTCCATGTACTCAAGCAGCGCGCGGGTGCCATCGACGCCGTCGGCCTCCTCGTCACCGGTGATGGTCAGGATCACCGCGCCGTCCGGCGGAGTGTCTTTCACGAAATCGATCGCCGCAGCGGCAAAGGCAGCAACACCGGATTTCATATCTGTGGCCCCGCGCCCGTACAGGAAGCCGTCCTTCACCTCGGCCCCAAAAGGGTCCACTGTCCAGGCGGCCGTGTCGCCCACCGGCACCACGTCGGTATGGCCATTGAAGCCGAAGGTCTTGGCGTGGCCCTTCTCGCCCCAACGGGCAAAGAGGTTGGAGATCCCCCCGCGGTCCGCACGGTCGCAGTCAAACCCTGCTTCGCGCAGCAGTTTTTCCAGCAGCACCAGCGCCCCGCCTTCAGCGGGGGTGACCGAAGGGCAGCGGATCAGCTCGGCGGTGAGTTGGACGGGATCGGTCTGGGTCATGGGGGGCTCCGGCGGATATTTTTCCGCAATGGCCTAGCGCGGAACGGCGCGGCGCGCAAACCCCCCAAGCCCTGTGGCGTAAAAGCAGCGGCTGAATTCCGAAAGCCGGCAAGCCTTTACCCGAATCGGACGGGAGTGTTAACCTTTTGGTAATAAATAACGACCTGAGGCAGGGCATCCGGGCAGACCACCGTAACAGCGGGGTTCCCCAGCAAAACCGGCAAGCGCCGGAAAAACTGTGACGGGCACTGCGCCCGGGGCAGAGGATGCGCGGCTTCGCTGAAGATGAGGCGGAAGAATGGCAACCGGCGCAGAGCTGAACTACGACAGAAATGCCACGGCCGAGGAAATGGCCGAAACCATCTTCGGGGATGGCGTCGAGGTGGTGGACGCGGATTATACCGGCGACTGGCGGTCTTCGGCGGTCTATTCCGGCGGCGACAGCATCGCACCGGGCGCAACACCGGGGGACAGCGGCATCATCCTGTCGACCGGCCGCGCCGACCGCTACACCAATTCCTCCGGCGATCCCAACCGCTCGGCCAGCCAGTCCACAAACACTTCGGGTGAAAACAACAACAGCGACTTCAACGAAGCCGCTGGAACCCGCACATATGACGCCTCCTATCTGGATGTGACCTTCATCCCGGACGGTGACTACATCACCATGCAGTTTGTCTTCGCCTCCGAGGAATACCCGGAATACACCTCCTCCATTTACCAGGATTTCGTCGGCGTCTGGGTCAACGGCGAATTCGTGGACGTCGAATTCGGCAACGGCGACGCCGACCCCGGCAACATCAACTCGGGCACCAACGAGAACCTTTATCTCGACAACACAAATGACGCTTACAACACCGAGATGGACGGGCTCACCGTCACCATGACACTGACCATTCCGGTCAATGCGGGCGAGGAGAACGACATCCGAATCGGCATCGCCGATGTGTCCGACAGCAGCTATGACAGCAACCTTCTGATCGCAGCGGATTCAGTGCAGTCCGAGTTCATCGCGATGACGGACAGCACCAACCTCAACCCTGACGGTGCCAAGACCATTGATGTGCTGGCCAATGACGAGGCCGCGCCGGGCGCCACGCTGACCATCACCCATATCAACGGCACCGCGGCAACGGCCGGCACGGTTGTGACACTGAACACCGGCCAGACGGTGATGCTGAATGCCGACGGCACTCTGACCCTGACCGGGGATGGCGATACCGAAGACTTCAACTTCACCTATACCGCAACCGACGGTAGCAATTCCGACACCGGCCTGGTCAACGTGACCTCGGTGCCCTGTTTCACCGCGGGCACCCGGATCCGCACACCGTATGGCGCCGTCCCGGTGGAGATGCTCTCGCCGGGCGACTTGGTTTCCACGCGGGACGACGGTCCGCAGCCGCTGCGCTGGATCGGGTCGCGCACCGTCGCCGCCGAAGGCAAGCTGGCCCCGGTGCTGATCCGGGCCGGCAGTTTCGGCAGCCACCGCGACCTGCTGGTCTCGCCGCATCACCGCGTCCTGCTGCGCGGCGCCCAGGCCGAGCTTCTGTTTGGCGAAGCAGAAGTCTTTGCTGCTGCCGGCGATCTGGTCAACGGCCGCTCGGTGGTGCAGCAGCCCGGCGGCGAGGTCACCTATGTGCACATGCTGTTCGACCGCCACCAGGTGGTCTGGTCCGAAGGGCTGGAGACCGAAAGCTTCCTGCCCGGCCCGCAGATCAGCGGCATCATGGAACAGAACACACTGCAGGAAATCTGCACCCTGTTCCCCGAGCTGGATCCGGAAACCGGAGATGGCTACAGCCCTGCCGCACGGCCGGCACTGAAAGGGTTTGAAGGCCAGCTTCTCGCAGCCGCAAGCTGACCCCGCCCTGCCCGGCGCGCCGTTGCCGTTCCCCTGACGTCACGGCCACGACCGCAAATGCTGCGGGCGGGCGCGAAATCCTTGCGCCAATTACGCAGCTCACTTAGAGAATCTGCAACTTTGCGTGTTTGTTGGAAGGTCTGCCTCCGTGGTAAAACGGCTTCTTCTTTGCCTTTGCCTGCTTTCCGGGGCCTGGCCTGCCATCGGCAGCGCAGAAAGCGTTGTGGTCGCCACCGTGACCCGCCCGCCCTTCTCCCTGCCCGAGGCTGGCGGTGACACCGGTTTTTCATTGGAACTGCTCGACGCCCTGACGGGGCGGCTGGGCTGGGAACTGTCCCTCCGCCGCCACGAGGCTTTCGCCGACATGCTGGAGGACGCCGAGAACGGCACGGCTGATCTGGCCATCGCCAATATCTCAATCACAGCGGCGCGCGAATCCCGGATGGATTTCAGCCAGCCGATCTTTGAAAGCGGGCTGCAAATGATGGTGCCCGCCAGCGATATACGCGCGCCGTCCCTGTGGCGGGCTGTCTTTTCTCCCGACCTGGGTATCGCCGTCGGCGCCGCCTTCCTGCTTCTGTTCGGTGGCGGCATGATGATGTGGGCCTTGGAACGCCGCGCCCAGCCCTATTTCGACCGCCCGCTGAAGGAGGCGTGGTTCCCTTCCTTCTGGTGGGCGCTGAACCTGGTGGTGAACGGCGGTTTCGAAGAACGGGTGCCGCGCACGCCCATCGGGCGGATTTTCGGCGTGATCCTGGTGGTTTCCTCACTGTTCATCGTTTCGGTCTTTGTTGCCAAGATCACCGCCGTCATGACGGTAGAGGCGATCACCGGCTCGGTGAATTCGGTCAACGACCTGTACGGCGAGCGGGTCGGCACCATCGCAGAGTCAACCGCAGCCGGCTTCCTGGACCGGCGCGAGATTGATTACCGTGCCTTTGACGGGCTGGCACCGCTGCTGCGGGCTTTTGAGGAGGGCGCGGTGCGGGTTGTGGTCTTCGATGCGCCGGTTCTGAGCTACTACACCGCGCATGAGGGCAGCGCCTTTGGCCGCATGGCCGGGCAGGTTTTCCTGAAAGAGAATTACGGCATCGCCTTCCGGGCCGGTTCGCCGCTGGTGGAAGAGGTGAACCGGGCGCTCCTCACCCTGCGCGAGGACGGCACCTACGAGGCCATCCGGCGGCGCTGGTTCGGCAGCGGCTGACCGGCGCAATTGCGGCACTGACCGGAAAATGCAACTTCCGCGCCGGTTTTCCGGGTCAGAACACGGGGACGGCCTGCAGGGGGGCACGGCTCAGTGGATGGTCGCGTCTTCCTCACCGAAGAAGGGCGTCATCTGCGCCACGATTACGGCGTTTTCGTCCAGCGCCCGCTGCATCAGGCCGCGTTCCTCGTCCGGGATATCATGGCCTTCGGATTCGCGCTCTGCCAGCGTGCCATAACCGGTCACGTCCAGCGGCGCTGTATCGGCCTGTTTCAGGATCGCCACGGTTTCGCGCACGGCTTCGGCTTCGTCCACACCAGAGGCATAGATCATCAGGGCAGCACCTGTTGCCCCTTCAGGCAGGCCGTCGCCCTCCTTGCGTCCGATCTGGACCACAAGCGTATAGACCTGCTGGCGGGAGGGTTTTTTCTTTTCCATGGCGCCGCCATAGCGCTGCGGGGGCCCGGCGGTCAAGCAAGTGGCGAGGGATCGCCGTATTTCCGCCGGAAACACCGGATATTAAGCCTTGCGATGCAATAACCTTGCCGAACCCGCGCCCGCGGGAGTGTGTGAAAGGATTCCGGAATGCCGACTGCAGCTGAATTGCCCATCGACACGTCAGCCTCCGCCGATGCCATGGCAGAAGCCATGTTCGGCAATGGCGTCGAAATTCTCTCAGCCAGCTATACCGGTGACGACACAGCCTCAGGTATCTATTCCAACGGCGACAGCGTGGCTCCTGCCATCACCCCCTCGGACAGCGGTGTGATCCTGTCCACCGGCAAGGCCGAGGATGTCACCAACAGCTCCGGTGATGTGAACACCGCGAACAACCGCTCCACCAACCATGGTGAGGACGGCGACGCGGACCTGCAGGCGATTGCCGGTGTAAACACCTATGACGCCGCGGTTTTCGAAGCGGAGTTCGTGCCGGACGGCAGCACGCTGACCATGCAGTTCGTATTCTCCTCCGAGGAATACCTGGAATATGTGAATGCCGGCTTCAACGATGCCGTCGGGGTCTGGGTGAACGGCGTAAAAGCCGAAATGGTGATCGGCGACGGCGACATTTCGATCGACAATATCAATGATGAGTCGAACGAGAACCTCTATATCGACAACCCCCGAGACGAGGATAATTTCAACACCGAGATGGACGGGTTCACCATGACCCTGACATTGAAGGCACCGGTCAATCCCGGTGAGACGAATACCATCAAGATCGGCATCGCCGATGGCGGCGACGGGATTTATGATTCGAACCTGCTGATCGCCGGAGATTCGATCCAAACCGCGCTGGTGGCCGGAGACGACGTGGTCGAAATCCTCGGCGACACAATCGAAGACGTTGATGTCCTGGGCAATGATACCTCGTTCAACGGCAGCAGCCTCACCATCACGCACATCAACGGCCAGCCGGTCTCGGCCGGGGACACGGTCACCCTGCCCACCGGCGAAGAAGTGACGCTGAACGCGGACGGCACTTTCGACATTTTCAACGAAACCGATGAAGATGAAACCAACACGTTCAGCTACACGGTGGCGGATGAAGACGGCAATACCGACACCGGCTTTGTCAAGGTCACGACAACACCCTGCTTCGTGGCCGGCACGCTGATTGAAACCCCGGATGGGCCAATGGCGGTCGAAGATCTGGAGCCGGGCATGCTGGTGCAGACCCGCGACCATGGCCCCCAGCCGCTGCGCTGGGCCGGCCGCAGCCGCCGCCGCGCCGAGGGCCGGCATGCTCCGGTCGTCTTCGCGGCCGGC
>CAJXHQ010000063.1 GCA_913054485.1 uncultured Paracoccaceae bacterium | reverse complement strand
GATCATAATGGCGCGGGAACAAGGCATTGCGGCGGCCGGGATCACCCGGTCCTATAATGCGCTGTCGCTGGCCCATCATGTTCTGCCGCTGGCCGAGGCCGGGCTGATCGGGCTGTGCTGTTCAAACGCCCCGGCCAGTGTGGCCCCGCCGGGCGGGACCGCGCCGCTGTTTGGCACCAACCCGCTGGCCTTTGCGGTGCCGGGGCCGGACGGGCCTGCGCTTGTCATCGACCAGTCGGCCAGCGCAGTCACCAAGACCGCAGTCCTGATGCGGCAAAAAGCGGGAGAGGATATGCCGCTGGGCTGGGCACAGGATGGCACCGGCCAGCCAACGCAGGATCCTGCGGCCGGGCTTACCGGCTCCCTTTTGCCCTACGGCGGGCAGAAGGGCGCCAACACCGGCCTGATGATCGAAATCCTCGCCGCCGTTCTGACGGGCGCGCAGCTAAGTACCCAAGCGCCCTCCTTTTCCGGGCAGGATACAGGCAACCCCGGTGTCGGGCAGTTCCTGCTGGCCATTGACCCCGCTCATTTCAGCGGCGCGCAGTTCGCACAATCGCTGACCAGGCTTGCTGAAACCTATGACACCGCCGGCGTGCGCCTGCCGGGCCGGAAATTCCGCACGGATCAGGACCGCCCGGCGCCGCAAGTGATCACAGTTGATGCCGGCCTCCTTGCCGCGCTGCAGTCCGTGCCAAAGCAATCACCCTCCCCGAGGAACCCGCAATGACTATCGTCGTCTTTGATCCTGGCACCATGGATGATGTGGATTTCCGCGACCGCGTCCGCCGCCCCATGGCCGGAGACGGCGCCGGCAGTATGTTCCTGCCCGACACGGAACCGTCCTTTATTGACACCAGCGCGCTGCGCAGCGAACGGCTGGAAAGGCTGCGCAACTGGATGGCGGAGGAGAACTGCGGCGGCGTGGCTCTGTTTGACCCTTGCAACCAGCGCCATGCCACCGGCTCGCGCATTATGTCCGGCGGCTTCCTGCGCAATTCGGCGCCGTATTTCTGTGCGCCCGCCGAAGGCGTGAAACTGGAGGATGAGATCCTGATTACCGAGGCCGGGATCGAGCTTTTGCCGCGTTTTCCATACGAGGACGACCTGCTGGGACGGGCGGCCTGATGCACAAGGACCTGTCACTGCCCGCCGCAAAAACCGCGCTCCTGCTGGTGGACCTGCAGGAAGAGCACCGTCTCGATCAGCGCTATCTCGTCACCGGATATCAGGAGGTGCTGGGAAATGCCCGGCGCCTGTTGGACGCGGCCCGCGCTGGCGGCGCAACCGTCTGGCACGCCGCATATATCCGGGATTTCGATGTGGAGCCCCGCAGACCCTTTGAACCGCTAGGCCCGGACGGCGCACCCTGCTTCAGCGACGGCGAGACCGCGCTGACGGCCATCTGCCCCGAGGTTGCCCCGCAGGAGAACGAAGAAACAATCATCAAGCAGGATGCCAGTTCCTTCAAAGGCACGGCGCTTGCAGCAAAATTGGCCGAAGCCGGAGCCGAATACCTGGTGGTTTGCGGCGTCTGGACCGAGGCCTGCATTGCCGCCACCGTGCGGTATGCCCAGGCGTATAATTTGCGTGTTGTTCTGGTCAAAGACGCCTGCGGCAGCGGTTCGGCTGCGATGCACCAAAGCGGCATTGTCAACCTGGCCAACCGTTTATATGGCGGCACCGTCGCGGACACAGTGGCAACCTGCGGTCTTCTGTCCGGCGAAACCCGGCAGGTATGGCACTGCGACAGGCCTGTGCCGCTGCGGTTTGACGCGGACACGCTGACGCAGGTCTACAGCGCGCTATAAAACCCTCCGCCCCCGGTGGTTCAGATTGCGCTGCGCCGCTGTCCGGCCCAGGCGGTTACTTTCATTCGACCGGAAAAAGAACTCTTGGCAGGGTCGCCCGATGTCGAAAATGGCTAGTGCCGAAACTGGAGGTCATCAAGAGCAGACCACGGGCGTCAGCTGGTATTTCCTGCTGCAGGACTCCTTCTCCACGCTCGACCTGGCCCTTGCTATCGAAGCTTTGAAGGAAGCCAACCGGATGAACAGAAGGCAGGTCTTTTATGGCTGGTCCCTGCTCAGTGATACGGGTGCCGCGGTCCGCTCCTCCAACGGGCGGGCCATGGAGGCCGACAGCAGGCTCATCCCGTTGCGGCGGTCTGACCGCTTGGTGGTCCTTGGCGGGGGAGGCAGCCAGAGTTCGCCTGCGCTGCCTGCCTGGTTGCGGCGTCAAAGCCGGCAGGATTGTTGATCGGAGTTCTGGGAAGTTCAGTCTCCACCCTCGTAAGGGCCGGTGTTCTGGGGGACGGGAAAGTGGCCATGCACTGGTCCTTCCGGTCTTCGCACGACGTGGAGGTGAGCCATTCCATCACCAGATGGACGGGAAACGCTTCACCTGTGCCAGGGTGTGTCCACTCTGGACCTGATGCCGAGGATGACCGGACAGGACCAGGGGAGAGAGACCACCGCATGGGTGTCCGACCGGCTGTCCTATGTCACTCCCCGCCAAGGAGACCTGCAACAGAACGCCTCTCACAGCTGCTGGTCAGAGGGGCGGAACGAGAAGGTCGGCCAGGCTATCGGCATCATGAAAGAAAACCTGGAAGAGCCGGAAAACCTGGATCGGATAGCGGAGGGTGTCGGTCTCTCGATTCGCCAACTCGAAAGGCTGTTCAAGAAGTTTGCCAACAAAACGCCTGAAGCAATCTATCTGGAACTGCGGCTTGAAAGAGCGCGAGGCCTTTTGCTGCAGACCGATTTGAGCACGCTTGATATCGGCCTCGCCTGCGGGTTCTCCAGCGCGGGCCACTTTGCAAAGGCATACAGCAAGAAGTTCGGTGTGACCCCTCGCCAGGAGCAAGGCAGCGACCCTTGTAACCGGGTACAGCCCTGAGCCCTGTAATTTCGGTTGGGTCACGCTCTATAACAGGTCTGCGTCGCCGCATCCGGCCTGTGCCACATTTCTGGCAACTTATTGACTGTGCTGTCGGCGATGTAAGAACTGGTCATCGGCCAGCAAATCTCTCACTTGCCGCATAGAGTGCGTTGCGTCGCACCTGGGCCATCAAGCGCAGAAGAACGCTGCGCGACCCACAAAAGGCAGGAATGCGAAAGCTGCACCGCAGCGACGGTGACACTTTTCAGTGTCAGCTAAGGGCAGTTCGTTCCCCTCGCTACTGTCGGCTCCCCCGGCCTTGCGAGGGGCGCTATCTGCGCTGTGCTGCCACTAGTGCCAAGCGCAGCATTCCGCGCTTTGGGCTCACAGTCAGATTTCGCCGCTCCAGACGCGAAAGGCTGTTCTCCGAGATAGAGACCGTTCTCCTGGTCGGGCTTGGACTGTCAGTGAGCGGGACAAAGCCGACGCCCCCGTCGCCCGGGGCAATGACGACAGCCAGCTCATTGCTGACCTTCGCCCAAGGCAAAACGATGAGCCGGTCCATCAGCGTCAAGGGCGGATAGTGTGAATTCGCTGCAGGTGCGCGGGTGATAGCTGGCAAGAAGACTGCGAACATACAACCAGTTCCAAGCGGGTTTCTATTCCCTATAACTTTGTGACAATGCAGCGATGAGCAGAATCAATCTGGAACAGCTGAAAACCTTTCTCACCGTTGTCCGTTTGGGCGGTGTGCGCAAGGCATCCGTCGGAATGAACCTGACCCAACCGGCAGTGACCGCGCGGATCAAGAATCTTGAAGACAGCCTGTCCTGCGAGCTGTTCGACCGTACCTCCGGCGGCATGAGGCTGACCCGCCGGGGTGAGCTGTTATTGTCTTATGCCGAACAGTTCGAACAACTGTCGGAAAGGGTCGAAAAAGTGGTTGCCGATCCGGCCGGCTTGGAAGGCCACTTGCGGCTGGGGGTGTCGGAAACCATCGCGCAATGCTGGCTGCCGGAGCTGGTCTCTCGGCTGCACGGGCTCTACCCAAGGCTGGAGATCGAATTCAATGTCGACATTTCGGTGAATCTTCGGGCCGGGCTGCTGAACCGTGAGATTGATCTGGCGATCCTGCTGGGGCCGGTCTCGGATTACGCGGTCGACAATATAGAACTGCCAGGGTTTGAACTGGCCTGGTATGCGGCGGCGGACGCGCCGAAGGACATCGACGAAGGCGGCTATCTGACCCGGCCGGTGATGACATATGCCCGCAACACCCGGCCCTACCGCGAGTTGAAGGAAATGCTGCTGGAGCGTGCCGGGCCCGGCGTATCGTTGTTTCCGTCTTCCTCCCTGTCGGCCTGCTTCCGGCTGGTTGAGGCAAACCTCGGCGTTGCCGTTCTTCCCAAAGTGCTGGGGCAGGAGATTGCCGCCGAAGGCCGGATCCGGGAGTTTGATCCGGGCTGGGTGCCAAGCCCGCTGCAGTTTTCCGCCTCTTATATGGGAGAGCCGAAAAGCCACTTGATTGAAACCGCTGCAAAGGCCGCCTTTGACGTGGCTGTTGATCACGTCGGCGATAGATTTAGGTGATCACTTCTTAAAAAATCATTCGATTTGATTTTATACTGAGCTACGAAGACACTCCTCCCGGCCAGAGGAGGTTTCGGTGCCCTATACATATCAGTCCCTCAAACACAGTGATCCGCAGACCCTGCGTGCAGCCTTTCGCAGCGGTCAGTACAGCTCGCACACCGCCGGGCTGGGACAGGGGCTGCTGCAGGCCAACCTGGCCATACTGCCGCACGAACAGGCACTGGACTTCATGCGGTTTTGTCACCGTAATCCGAAACCTTGCCCGCTGACCGGAGTATCCGACACCGGCAACCCGATGATGTTCACCCTGGGCCGCGACATCGACATCCGCAGCGATGTGCCTGCCTATAATATCTACCGGAACGGGCAGCTGGACAAGGAAACAACCGACATCTGTGATCTGTGGAACGAGGATTTGGTGGCCTTTGCACTGGGGTGTTCCTTCACCTTCGAACATGCGGTTCAAAAGGCCGGCATCCCGCTCTGGCATATCGACAATGACAAGACCGTGCCGATGTTCCGCTCTAACATTGAGACCGTGCCCGCCGGTCCCTTTGGCGGCGCCATGGTGGTGAGCATGCGTTCAATTCCGGAAGACCGGCTGACCGAGGTCACTGAAATCTCCCGCCGCTTCCCGCTGGCACATGGTGCCCCGATCCATATTGGCGATCCGGCAGAGATCGGCATCAAGGATATAGCGCAACCCGACTGGGGTGATCCTGCGCCGGTTGGTGCGGGCGAAGTACCGGTGTTCTGGGCCTGCGGTGTGACCCCGCAGGTGGCGATCGAGGCCGCGCGCCTGCCGCTTTGCATCACCCACAAGCCCGGCCACATGCTGATCACCGATATTCCCGTAGACGCCGAAAGTCCGGTTCTGTCTTCCAACCAAGCAAAAAATCCTGAGACAATCCAACAAGGAGAAACACAATGAAAAGAACCCTGACCCTTCTCGCGGCCACAACCGCGCTTGCCGCCCCCGCACTGGCCGAGGACCTGTCGGTTGTCGGCAGCTGGTCCGGCCTGCCTCTGCACAAACAATATGAGGCCCCGTTCTGGGGAGAGACCCTGCCCGAGGCCTCCGGCGGCAAGATCAATGTGGCGCTGACCACGCACAACCAGATGAACCTGGGTGTGGGAGATGTCTACCGCCTGCTGGGCGACGGCGTTTATGACGTGGCCATGACCGTGGCCGACTACGCCGTGGCCGACGCGCCGGAACTTGAGGGCCTGGATGTGCCGATGGTGGCGCTGTCAGCGGATGAGGCCCGCGTCATGGTCGATGCTGCGCGCCCGATGGTCGCCGACATTTACCGCGACCGGTTCAACAGCCATGTCCTTGCCATCGCGCCCTATCCGCCGCAGGTGGTGTTCTGCAATGCGGAAGTCTCTGAACTGGCAGACCTCACCGGCCTGAAGGTGCGCGCCTCCGGCCGCATGACGGCAAAGTTCCTGGAGGCACTGGGCGCCGAAGGCGTCAACGTAAGCTTCTCGGAAGTGCCCGGTGCGCTGCAGAAAGGCGTTGTGGACTGCGCCGTGACCGGGGCCGGCTCCGGCTACAGCGCCGGCTGGTGGGAGGTCTCCACACACCTGATGGCCATCCCGCTCGGCGGCTGGGATCCGGTCGTGACTGCTGTCAACTTGGACAAATGGAACAGCCTGAGCGCCGAAACACAGGAGCTGATCCAAACCCAGGTTAAATCCGAGTTTGAGGACCCCGCATGGGCCACGGCCCAGAATGCGCTGGTCGATGACATCGCCTGCTTGACAGGCAAGGGCGATTGCCCGGCGGGAGACGCGCGGTCCATGACACTGGTCGAGGTCACGCATGGCGATTTTGAAGCCGCCCGTTCGATCCTGATCCGCGACGTTCTTCCCGAATGGGCCGACCGCGCCGGGGCGGATTGGACCGAGCGCTGGAACACCTCCGTCGGCAAGGCCGTCGGCGTGACCATCGCCAACTAAGACTGAAGAGACGGGGATTCCAATGGCACAGTCCATACTTGCAGTACTGCGCAGGCTTAACCGGTGGGTCGCAATTGCGATCGGCCTGATGCTTCTGGCCTGCGCGGGCTTTGTCCTGCTTGATATCGGGTTGCGGCAATTGGGATCCTCCTTTGGCGGCACGGATGAGATCAGCGGCTACGTGATGGCAATCGCCACCTCCTGGGGGATGAGCTACGCGCTTCTGGAGCTGGGTCATGTGCGCATCGATCTTCTGCGCAGCCGGGTGGCCGCGAAGGGACGGGCGATGTTCGACCTCTTTGCGCTGCTGGTCCTATCGGGCACGGTCACGCTGATCGCGCTGAAATCCTGGCCGGTGCTGGCCCGTTCGCTTGCCAATGGCTCCCGGGCGAACACGCCACTGGAAACCCCGCTGGCGCTGGTGCAGGGGCCGTGGCTGGCGGGCTGGATCTGGTTCGCCCTCACCGCCTGGGTCACATTCGCAGCCGCGCTGCTGCTGGTGCTGCGCGGGGAATTTGCCCAATCCGAAGCCGCGATCGGTGCCTTCGGCGAAGAGGAGGCGGTGCTGTGATTGCCTATGTCTCCATCGGCCTTCTCGGCCTGCTCAGCCTGTCCATCCCTGTCGGCATCGTGCTGTTCCTGCTTGGGTTTGGCGTCGACAGCTTCTTCAGCCCATTTCCGCTGATCAAGGGTCTGGGCAACCTCACCTGGTCCACGTCGAACAACGCCACGCTGATCGCGATCCCCTTCTTTGTGCTGCTGGGTGAAATCCTGGTGCGGTCGGGCATCGCCACCCGTACCTATGCCGCGCTGGACCGCTGGGTCAGCTGGCTGCCCGGCGGGCTGGTGCATGCCAATGTTGCGACCGCCACCATGTTCTCGGCCACGTCAGGATCTTCGGTAGCGACTGCCGCGACCGTGGCCACTGTTGCCATGCCGCAGGCGGAAAAACTGGGATATGATCCAAAACTGTTTTCCGGCGCGATTGCGGCCGGCGGCACGCTGGGCATCATGATCCCGCCGTCGATCAACCTGATCGTCTATGGCTTCCTCACCCAGACCTCGATCCCGCGGCTGTTCCTGGCTGGGCTTGTGCCGGGCATCGGTCTTGCACTGGGCTTTATCGTGATTACCATGATCATCTGCATGATCCGCCCCTCCTTAGGCGGTGAGCGCCGGGTTTTCCCTTTCCCTGATATGCTGCGCGCATTGGTGCAGCTGGTGCCGATCATCCTGCTGTTCACCGTGATCATCGGCACGATCTACAAAGGCTGGGCCACTCCGACCGAGGCCGCTGCCGTAGGCGTTGCAGGTTCCATCGTGATCGCCGGCTTCTTTGGCGGGGTCAGCTTGCAGATGTTCCATGACGCCATCCTTGGCACGATCAAAATCACATCGATGATCATGCTGGTGGTGATCGGCGCATCCTTCCTGAACTTCACACTTGCCTCGGCCGGCCTTGGCCGCGAGCTGCAGGATTTCTTAGGCGGGCTGGGCCTGACGCCGATGATGACCATTCTGGTGGTTGTCTGCATCTACATCGTCCTGGGGTTCTTCATCGAAACCCTGTCGCTGATGGTGGTCACCATCCCGATCATCGTGCCGCTGGTGGTCGAACAGGGGTTTGACCCGATCTGGTTCGGCATCCTGATGATCGTACTGATCGAGATGGCGCTGATCACACCGCCGGTGGGTCTGAACCTTTATGTGGTGCAAGGCGCGCGCAAAAGCGGCCGGATGAGCGAGGTGATGCTGGGCGCGCTGCCTTATGCGGCGGCTATGCTGGCCATGGCCGGCGCGCTGATCGCCTTCCCGCAAATCGCCCTCTTCCTGCCGGACGCGCTGCAATAGCGCCTCCGGGAACTGTCGGCCCCAAACCTCGGAAACCAGACATGACACCTCCTGACGCTACTGACGGCAAGGGCCCGGACAGGACCGCCTTTCCGCAGATCCGCACCGTCGGCACCGACGGACTACTGGTCAGCTTTGGCGAAGCCCTGAGCGAGCCGGCTAATCGCGCAGCCCTCGCCTTTCGCGCCGCGATTGAGGCGGCGGATCTGCCGGGGCTGTTGGAAACTTCAGCCTCGCTGGTCTCGGCCTATCTGCGGTTTGACCTCTGTGTGAGCGATCATGCCACCATGAAGGCTGCACTGGAGGCCCTACTTGCATCGCAGGACTGGACATCCGCGCCGCTGCCCGGCGGGCGCAAACTGTGGCGGATCCCAACGGTCTACGGCACCGATCTGGCGCCGCAACTGGAAGAGGCCGCCGCTGTTGCCGGGCTCAGCCCGGATGACGCTATCGCCTCGATCTCAAACGCGCGGGTGCGGGTGCAGACCATCGGTTTTGCCCCTGGAATGCCCTACCTCGGGGAATTGCCGCCGGACTGGGCGATCCCCCGCCAGACCGAACTTACCGGGCAGGTCCCGGCAGGCGGGCTCTGCGTGGCGATCCGCCAGCTGGTGCTGTTCCCGGTGGCGACCCCAACGGGCTGGCGCCACATCGGCCAGACCGCCTTTCCCCTGTTCCGCCCGGATGATCCTGAACCCTTTGCCTTGCGCCCCGGTGACGAGGCGCAGTTTATCCCGGTCATGGCAGAGCAGCTGGCCGCTATGCGCAACGCCCCCGACGGCGGCGCAGCATTTGAGGTGCTGCCATGACACCGGCCCTGATCGTTCACCGCGCCGGGCCCGGCGTCACTGTGCAGGACCTTGGCCGGCCGGGATATCTGGCCTTTGGCCTGTCACGCGGCGGACCGGCGGACCGGCTGGCGCTGGCCGAAGGCGCGGCGCTGCTCAGCCAGGACGAGGGGCTCGCCGCTATTGAAATGGCCGGCATGGGCGGCGAGTTCGAGGCCACGGCGGATATGCGCATCGCCCTGACCGGAGCCCCAATGCGGGCCACAATAGACGGCACCCGGATTGCCTGGAACGCCAGCCACTGTCTGGCCGCAGGCCAGCGCCATTCCGTCGGAGCGGCAGAATGCGGCAGCTATGGCTATCTGCATCTGGGCGGCGGCGTTGCGGCTGACGAACGGCTTGGTGCGCGCTCCACTCATCTGGCGGCGGGGATAGGTCGCATGCTGACGCCCGGCACACGGCTGCCGACGGGGCCAGACAAACACCCCGGCGCGGTTGGCATGACGCTGGATGCAGACGCACGGTTCGAAGGCGGTACGGTCCGTGTGGTGCCAAGCCTGAAGACAGAGTTCTTCGATCCAAACCAAATTGCCCGTTTCGAGGCGGACGAATTCCGCCGCGACAGCCGCGGCAACCGCATGGGCGTGCGCTTTCTGCCCGGCGGCGGCGGCTACCAGAACGAGGCGGGGCTCAGCGTGGTGTCCGAGGTGATCGTGCCCGGCGACATCCAGATCACCGGCGACGGCACGCCTTTTGTGCTGCTCAGCGAATGCCAGACCACCGGCGGCTACCCCCGCATCGGGTCGGTCCTGCCCGCCGACCTGCCCCGCGTCGCGCAGGCACAGGCAGGCGCGCGGCTGAAGTTCCGCTTTGTGACCCTGGAAGACGCCGTGAAGGCGGAACTGCTAGAGCAGGTCCGCCGCAGGGGGCTGCGCCGCGCCCTGCGGCCATTGGTCCGCGACCCCCGGAGCATGGCGGATCTGCTGTCCTATCAACTGATCAGCGGCGCCACCGCCGGGGATGATCTGGAAAGGCCCCTGCCATGACAAAAACCGTCGATCTGAACGCGGATATGGGCGAAAGCTTTGGCCCCTGGACCATGGGGGATGACGCCGCCCTCCTGAAGGTGGTGACTTCGGCCAATGTCGCCTGCGGCTTTCACGGCGGCGACTGGGACGTGATGGCAGGCACCATGCGCGCGGCGGTGAAACAGGGGGTGGGCCTTGGCGCGCATCCCGGATTTGCCGATCTGCAGGGGTTTGGCCGCCGCAGAATGCAGGTATTCCGCGACAGCCTGGCCAATATGATCCGCTACCAGCTGGGGGCCGCGCAAGGCATGGCCCGCGCTGCAGGCGGAGAGATAGATCGGAAGAGCACACGTCTGAACTCCAGTCAC
>CAJXHQ010000062.1 GCA_913054485.1 uncultured Paracoccaceae bacterium | reverse complement strand
GACATCCCGACCGTCTGCGGCTCCCTGCGCGAAGCGCTGGACAGCCTGGCGGCCGACCACGACTTCCTGATCCAGGGCGACGTGTTCACCAAAGACCAGATCGACGGCTACATCGCGCTGAAGATGGAAGAAGTGGAAACCTACGAGCACACACCCCACCCGGTCGAATTCGGCATGTACTACAGCTGCTGAGCTGACCTGCAGAAACTCAAGGAAAAGGCGCCCGGAAGGGCGCCTTTTTCGTTGCCGGCTACTCGTACCCTTGGAGGTCCTCACCGGGCCGGATGTTCGGGTATTCGGCCATGCTGGCCTTCAAGGCGCTGATAATCCCTGTCACTGGCGTCATCACCCAGGCGTGGGAAAACCCTTCGTTGCCCCAAAGCTCGAACTGCTCCGCCGGATCTTCCTTGATATTGTACACCTGCGGAAAGGTGTGCCGCTTGATCTCGGAAAACGTGCTTTCCGCGGTGGCGAAATGCACCTTGAGGTCCCGCCACTTCACCGCAAAAATCTCATCGCCGATAAATGTCACCACATGATCGCGGTTGGAATGCTCCTGCTCCCCGAGGAGAAAGGCCGACTGGTCAATGCCGTCTATGGGCCGGTCGGATGGGACGCGCGCTGAAGCGCCGGCCAGCGCCGCAAGCGTAGGATAGACATCCAGAACGGAAACGATCTCATCCGTCACGGCACCCGCAGGCACCTTGCCCGGCCACCTGATCATTGCCGGCGTCCGCATCCCGCCCTCGAAACCGGTGCTCAGCCCGCCGCGCCACGGGCCGGTGGACCCGCCGACTTCGCCGCTCGCGTAGCCTGCACCCTGCGACAGGGTTCCAGGGCCATTGTCCCCGGTCAGGATGACGACAGTCTCCCCTTCTGCGCCCGAGGCTTCCAAAGCGTCAAGGATGCGCCCGATGTTGCGGTCGACCTCATATTTGATGTCCGAGTAATAACCGGCCCCAGAAATCCCGTCGAATTCCGGCGTCGGCACAGTGCTTCCTTGCAGGCTAATGTCACCCCAGCCCCAATCGCCGACCAGAAAATAGATTATGTTCGCCCTGCCACTCTCCGCCGCCCCCACGGCGCAGGACAAGTGATCTGCGGGCTGACCTTCCGTTCCGCGCCGTCAGCGGCGCAGGGGCGTCAGCCTGCCGGAACCGGCATCACGTAGTGCACGAAAGGCGTTTTCTGTGCCAACTGATCATAGAGCCCGCGGGCAGCCGCATTGTCCCCGGCCGTCAGCCAGTAATATTTCACCGCCCCTGCCTCAACGGCGGCAGCGTGCGAGGCCTCCAGCAGCCTGCGTGCCGCGCCCTGCCCGCGGGCCTGCGGGTCAACAAACAGATCGTTCAGATAGCAGACGGGAGCCACCTCCCAAAAACTGGCGTGCAGCAGGAAATTTGCCAGCCCCACCGGCGTGCCGTCCTCAGTCATCGCAAGCAGGCAATACATACCTTCTGCCGGATCCATGATGCGTGCCCAGGCAGCATCCTTCACCACCTGCCCCCGCTCTGTCCCGTAAAAGGCCAGATACTGATCCCAGAGCCCTTCCCAGGCGGTTTTGTCTTCGGCCTGCGCGGCCCGGATTGTAACGGTCATGCTGTCTCTTCTTCCCGGGCCAGCCTGGCCCTGATTGTCTCCAGCGGCTCCAGCTGCCGCCCGTTTCCGTCGAAATTGGACGATGCCAGCCAGGCCTCCAATGCCGCACGGCACAGTGGCCAGTCGCCATCCGTGATTGCGTACCAGGCGGTATCCCGGTTGCGCCCCTTGTAATGGGTGGCCTGCAGGAAGGTACCTTCGTATGCAAATCCCAGCCGCGCCGCCGCCCGCCCCGACGGCGCGTTCAGCGCATCGCATTTCCACTCGTAGCGGCGATAGCCCAAATCAAAAGCCTGCTGCATCATCAGGTACATCGCCTCTGTGGCCATCACCGTGCGCTGCAGGCGCCCGGACATCCAGATATGCCCCACCTCGATACTACCTGCGCCCGGATCAATCCGCAGGTAGGAACAGACGCCCAGCGCCGCACCGCTGTCCTGGCTGACAATGGCATAAAACTGCGGATCCGCCCCGGCTGCCGCCTCACGGACCCAGGTCCTATACCCGGATAGGCTCTCAAACGGCCCGTAGGGAAGATAGGTCCAGCCCGGATTGTCAGCCCGCATGTCCTCCGGGCTGTAAAGCCCGGCCGCATGCCGCTCTGCGTCAAGCCTCTCCAGCCGCACAAGGTTTCCTGCGGCGGTCCCGACGGCCGGCACCGGAGGGGGCGCCCAGCCATCCGGCAAAGCCTCTCCGATAGGCTGGCCGAAGCTGTTGGTTCGTGTCACGTTTCCATCCTGATTACCTGATGCAGGCGCGGTCCTGCACCGCAACTTTAGGCGCGGCGCAGGACAGGAAAAACTTCCACTTTTGCATTCTTTTTACAGTCCAGTTTCACGCTCACCTTAGCCGGGCTTGATCCGCTCAGCCTGCCCCTGTAGACCCGCCTCTCCGCCAAAACGCCCGGAGCAACACATGCCAGCCCCCAACACCCTCGGAATCGACTTCGGAACCTCAAACTCCGCCGCCGGCATCGCGGTGAACGGCACCCCATGGCTGGTAGAGTTGGAATCCGGCGTGCGCACCCTGCCCACCGCTGTCTTCTTCGGTGTGCGCCCCACCCGCACCTGGATCGGCAGCAAGGCGGTCAACGCGCTGATCGACGGCGACGAGGGCCGTTTCATGCGCGCGCTCAAAAGCCTGCTGGGCACACCCCTGATGCGCGAAGAACGCCTGCTTGGCGGCGAACGGGTGGATTTCATCGAAGTCACTGCCCGGTTCCTGCGTGAGGTGAAGGGGCGCGCCGAGGCTGCCTGCCATCAGGAATTCAGCCATGCGCTGTCGGGGCGGCCGGTGCGGTTCCACTCCAAGGACGCGCGCCGCGATGAACAGGCCGAACTGGACCTGCGCGACTGCTACCGCGCCGCCGGCTTTCAGGACGTGAGTTTCATGTACGAGCCCGAGGCGGCGGTGCATTCCGCCGCGCCCGAACCCGGCCTCGGGCTGATTGCCGACATCGGCGGCGGCACCTCGGACTTCACGGTGTTCGAACAGGACAGCGACGGCCAGACGCGCATTCTGGCGTCCGAAGGTGTGCGCATCGGCGGTACGGATTTCGACCGGCTGATCAGCATCGCCCATGTGATGCCGCTACTGGGCCGCGGAAGCGCCATCCGGGACGCATTCGGGTCCGGCACCCTGCCGGCACCGGCCCGTATCTTCAACGACCTCGCCACCTGGCAGATGATCCCCTTCCTTTATTCCGCTGCCACCCGGCGCAGCGCACAGGAGCTGCTGCGCCAGGCCGCGGAACCGGACAAGCTGGCCCGCCTGGTTTCGGTGCTGGAAGATGAGCTGGGCCATGACCTCGCCTTTGCGGCCGAGCGCGGCAAGATCCATGCCAACCAGCCGGACCACCCGGGCGCGAAGGTAGACCTGCGCATCCTCGAACCGGGCCTCTCAGTGCCGCTGAGCACCGCGATGCTGGCCGATGACCTGTCCGCCCCTGCCGAGGATATTGCGCGCTGCGGCGCTGCCGCCCTGTCCAAGGCGCAAGTTACCCCTCAGGACGTCGGCCGCGTGCTGCTGGTCGGCGGCTCATCTCTGCTGCACCCCGTGCAGGCAGCGCTTCAGCAGCTCTGCCCACAGGCCCGCCTGCACAGCCGCAACGCACTGACGGCGGTGGCTGAGGGACTGGCCTTGAAAGCCTCTGACGCCCGCTGCTGAGCCCGAAACAGAGTTAACGCGCCGTAAAACTTTGGGCAGGAATAAGGCAAATCACCGCCGGGAATTCGCCGGATTTGCTCTGATTCAATTGTTAAATTTCTCCCCCCAGCCATAAAAACAAGCTGCTTCCGCAGAGGGGAACGTTCACAACGCCCTAGAAACTTTAACAAATATTTCATGATCGCCGCCTCACTTTCAACTCTTTCGCCGCCTAACGTTTACGAAGAAGAAACCCGAACGGAGGATTTCATCGTGACACAGAGCAGTGAGTATCACGGTGGCCTGGTGTTTCCGGGCGATGCGCAGAACGCGCTGGCGGTTTGCAGCAGCATCGTAGAGGAAACACTCGGAGACTACGGCCACACGGTCGAACATACAGTGCCGGTCTCAGCCCATGCAGCAGAGCTGCACTCGGCTGGCTATTGTGTTCGCCTATCGCTCGACCAGCCCCCTGGCACCGACCGGCCCGCTCAGCACCTGTCGCTGAGCCTGAGTCCCAGTTTTTCCAGCTTCGACGGCCGGGAAACCAGTGAACTGCTTCTGGCGGTTGTCTTGTACCGTCTTGTTCAATCCAATTCTGCGACACAGATCTACTGGCAGGAGTGTCCCGACCCTCTCAGCCGCCGCCAGTTTCTCAGCGCTTTTGCTGACGCGGCGCCGCAGCCCGCGGTGCGCCCGCGCCGGCCGGCGCAGGACTTCCGGCCGGTGGATGACACGTTGGACGGTATCTCGCGCCGCTGCGATACCATTATGGGCCGCCCGGCATATGACGGTGCCCTGGGCCTGGTGGAAATGAGCGAAGAAGAGTGCCTGGCGCTGGCCTTCCGCACAGAACCTCACCCGGATGAAGTCTCCGCGCTTGAGGATGAACCGGAAAACTCAAAGCTGCGGCTTGCCAGCTGGGCAATGACAGGAGTCGTGGCTTCGGTTTCGATGCCGGTCGCTGTCTCGCTCGCCGCCGTGAACCTCCTCAAGGGAGAGAATTTCCGCCTGAACACTCAGGTTCTGTCCTTCTCCGCCTTTGTCGCCTTCACGCATTCCGCAAGCACGGCCTCCGCAATGACCTTCTTTGGCGGCTGATCAGATCGCCTCTGCCGGGTCCGGCAGAGGCTCTCCCCATTGGGCAATCACATCTGCACGGCGCAGCACCCGCGTGTGGATGGAGAATACCACCGCCTTTGTCCGCTGCAGCCGCAGGATCGACTGCAATTCGCTGCGCAGATACCGGGCCCCGCTTGCCAGCTCCGGCGCCCGCCGCGCATCGCTGCGCCGCGGCTGAAATAACGCCGGATCCCGGTACCACAGCGCATTGAACCGCCACAGCGGCCTTCCCGGTTGCACCCCGTCGAACAGCCGCTGCACCCGGGCGGCGATATTGGCGCTGTATTCCCCCACCGGTTCATGAATGGCCAGAAGCGGGCGGCCGAACTTCTCCTCCAGGGACCAGCTCGCCGGGAAACACAGCACAGCAGCCGTGAGCACATGCTCGCTGCCGCGCTTCTCCAGGATGCAAAAATCCTGCTGCGCGATCCGGCCCAGCGCGGCCAACGGGTCCGCCCGGTCCAGCACGACCTCCCTGCCATCGGTGCGGCGCAGGCATTGCGGCGCCCCGCCGTAGAGCTGCCCCGCAACCACCTCCATCAGCTCGCGCGCAGGTTCCAGCGCCTCCGGCTCCATCGCAATCACCGCATCCCGGTGGTCCGCTATCAGCCTGTCCCGCTCCGCCAACTGGGCAGCGCAAGCCTCGTCCGGCTTCAGCCACTCCGCCATATCCAGCGGCTTGACCCCCGGCAGGCGCGGCTGCTGGAACGGGTTATAAGGCAAGGTGTTTTGCAGAAACTCGGTCATGGTAAATGTCTAGCCCTGCCCGCCCGGGTTGAACAGCCCCGCAGCAGCGCAAAAACGACGCGCCCCGGTCGCCGCAATGCAAGACCGGACAGGCCTGTCCAATGCAGGGTTGCCGCAAGAACACAGCCAGACAGGTCAGCCATGAACGAACATTACCGCGACCGCCGGAAGATCGACCCCGCCCGCGGGGACCGCCTGGGCGACGGCACCCCGAATGACAACAACCGGATCGAGATCGGCCCGACCCAGCTGGCCTTCAGCGAATGGGCCGCTGCCGGCCTGGAGCTGCCCAACCTGGAGCGGATGCGCGAATACCGCTGGAAACGGCTGACCCAGGCGATCGTGGACCGCGGCTACGGAGGGTTGCTGATGTTCGACCCGCTGAACATCCGCTACGCCACTGACAGCACCAATATGCAGCTCTGGAACACCCACAACCCGTTCCGCGCCGTGCTGCTCTGCGCTGACGGCTACATGGTGATCTGGGACTATAAGAACTCCCCCTTCCTGTCCGAGTTCAATCCGCTGGTGCGCGAGCAGCGTTCGGGCGCGGATCTGTTCTACTTCGACCGCGGCGACAAGGTGGATGTGGCCGCTGACGCGCTCTCAAACGAGATCCGCATCCTGATCGAAGAACACGGCGGCAACAACAAGCGCCTCGCCGTGGACAAGGTGATGCTGCACGGTCTGCGCGCGCTGGAGGCCCAGGGGTTCGAGGTCATGGAAGGCGAAGAGCTGACCGAAAAAACCCGCGCCATCAAGGGCACGGACGAGATCCTGGCGATGCGCTGCGCCCATCATTCCTGCGAAACCGCGGTGGCGGAAATGGAGCGTTTCGCCCGTGCCAATGTGGGCAACGGCAAAACAAGCGAAGATGACATCTGGGCCGTTCTGCACGCCGAGAACATCCGCCGCGGCGGCGAGTGGATCGAAACCCGCCTGCTTGCCTCGGGCCAGCGCACCAACCCCTGGTTCCAGGAATGCGGCCCCCGGATCACCCAGAAGAACGAGATCATCTCCTTTGACACCGACCTGATCGGCTCCTACGGCATCTGCATCGACATCTCGCGCAGCTGGTGGATCGGCGGCCAGAAGCCGCGCGAGGACATGATCTATGCCATGCGCCATGCGCATGAACACATCATGACGAAC
Source organism: uncultured Paracoccaceae bacterium (assembly GCA_913054485.1). GTDB lineage: Bacteria > Pseudomonadota > Alphaproteobacteria > Rhodobacterales > Rhodobacteraceae > FREY01. The sequence goes on along the minus strand of CAJXHQ010000062.1, from coordinate 3,736 downwards.
ATGGAGATGCTGAAGCCCGGCGTGATGATCCCTGAGCTGAGCGCCAATACCCATGTGCTGGACGACAAGTTCCAGGCGCAGAAATACGGCTGCCTGATGCATGGCGTGGGGCTCTGCGATGAATGGCCGCTGGTGGCCTACCCCGACCAGGCGGTCGAGGGTGCTTACGACTACCCGCTGGAACCCGGCATGGTGCTCTGCGTCGAAGCCTGCGTGGGCGAGGTTGGCGGTGATTTCTCGATCAAGCTGGAGGATCAGGTGCTAATCACCGAAGACGGCTACGAGAACCTCACCAAATACCCGTTCGACAAGGCCCTGATGGGCGAGGACTGACGCCAAGCGGCCGGTCCCTCCGCAGCGGAGGGGCCGGCTTTACATGCGGCGCCGTCAGGCGCCTCCGCCGGCCTGCGCTGCCGGCACTTCTGCCAGCAGCAGCCGCGCCTCAGCCGGTTTTGCAGCCGTGTGGCAGAGCGGGCCGAAGCGGGACAGATCCGCCGCGAGATCCGGAAAAATGGCGCAGATTTCCGCGCGGGCCGCGCCGTCCAGCGCCCCGGCCGCCATTTCCGCGGGCATCAGCGTTTCACACTCCAGCCCGTCAGCAAAGACCGTGTGGTGCCCGTCCAGCAGCAGGTGGAAATACTCCACTCCCTCCGGAGCCCGCTCCTGGCGGATGGTCTCGTCATTGACCAGCGACACCGCGGGCACAAAGACCGCCGGTTCGCCGAACAGCATTTCTGCCCGCCAATCGCGCAGCAGCACCCGGTGCTGCGGCGACAGGAGCAGGTCGCGGGCCGGCGCATCAGTGCCCAGCGCGTCTTTCCTCAGCCGCACCGGGTTCAGCTCCGGCCTTTGCGCCAGCTCCGCAGCCCCCAGCTGGCGGCTTCCGGCCCAGCGCACCGGGCGCTGCAGCCCGTCGCCGCAAACAACCATGCTGCCTGCCGCCAGCGTCTCCACCGGCCGTTCACCCTGCGGCGTCAGGATCCGGCTGCCGCGGGCAAAACAGACCACAACGGAGACAAAGATGTCGTCATGGGCGGACTTGGTATCGATCGCAAACATATGCGGATTGCCATCGGTGCCGGTGTAGCTGAAGGTCCAGATGTCGCCGACAACAACATAGAGGTCAAAACCGGTCACCACGAAACTGTCGTTTTCATCCATGCTGTCGATGCCGATGACAAATTCATCATCAAAGCCGGAGAGGTCGATGTGGAACTCGTCATGTGCCGCCTCATTCGGATCATCTTCGCCCCAATGGTCAAATTCGTAAGAGGCCAGCAGGTCACCGCCATCCACAAGGGTGACAATATGGGTATCGGCCTCAACTCCGGAGAAATAATCGCTGCCGGAAATGTCCTCGTCGCTGTCCGCGAACAGATCAACTGTCAGGTGCTCTACTGCCATGACCCGGTCTCCTTCCGGTTTGCTGCCGTCACGGCCTGGGCACAGAACAGCACCCGCGCGACCACGCTCAGCTCCTTCGCCTGCAACATCCCGCGATGCGACATTTCAAAGCCACGCTCCAAGGCTTTCAGCACTTTAGGCGCCTTGTCCGGGAAGCGTTCCAGCAACGACCAATGTGCCTTCAGATAGTCCCATCCGCGCGGTTTGAAGCGCGCCTTCTCAAAGTCACACCCGAGCAGCCGCCCGTCAGCCCCTTCCAGGAAATTATGCATGGCAGCATCATTGTGCGACAGGACTTCGCCGCACAGAGGCACGGCAGAGAGCTGCTCCCTGGCCCGTGGAATGCTCTGCAGCGCCTGACCAAGCCCGATCTGCTGCCCGTAAGTATACCAATTGCCCTGCAATCCGCGCGCCGGGGCGGCCGCGTCGTAGCGGGCGGTCCAGGCTCCGATCCGCCGGGCGGTCTGCTCAGGGTCCGCACCCGGCTCAAAAGGCCGCTCTTGCCATTCGGTCATGACAAAGCGCATCTCATCCGAGAAGGAGATCATTTCCGGCACCAGCCCTTGCCCGGCAAGCGCCAGCAGGACAGCTTTCTCCCGCTTGTAGCCTTCCGCCCCGCCCGGGCCGTCAAACAGCTTCAGAAAACCTTCGGCTGACCCCAGGATCATTTGCAGGCTGATTGAACCGCGTGTTTCCTTGATCAGACTGAAGTTCAGCGCCTGCGCCTCCGGTGCGACGCCGGTCAGCCCTTCCGCCAACTGGCGGAAGCAGCCACGAAATACCGCCTGTACACGCTGTTGCCAATCACCCGGCGGAAGACCTGCACCTGTAATGTTCACTGCGTGGTCCAGCATCGCTGAAAATCACCGCTTTTCTGCGCCGCAAACCTGCCGCTTTAGAACTCACAAAACCGAACCGGAATTCTTAAACGGAGTGGATACAGGCCAGCTTCTAAGAGGCGGTTAAACTTAAAATTTTCCCGAATTATTCAGAAAGAAGCTGCCGGAACCTGGTTTTCCTTCACCATCCCGTGACCCGCAGGGCCGGCTGCTTGCCGCAGGCCCCGGACAGCCTCACTTTAAGAACAGCAGCAACCGACGAGGCCCGGCCATGCCGACAGAACCCGTGACATTCCCCGGCCATGACGGCAGCCAGCTGGCAGCCCGTCTGATCCTGCCCCAAGGGCCGGTTCTGGCAACGGCGCTGTTTGCCCATTGTTTCACCTGCTCCAAGGATATACCCGCCGCACGGCGGATCTCGGCCCGCCTGGCCGCCATGGGTTTTGCCGTGCTGCGTTTTGATTTCACCGGCCTTGGCCATTCCGGGGGGGAGTTTTCCAACACCTCCTTCACTTCCAACGTCGAAGACCTGATCGCGGCGGCACAATTCCTGGCCGGGCGCGGCATGGCACCTGACCTTCTGATCGGCCACTCGCTGGGCGGGGCGGCAGTCCTGCGCGCGCGCGCGGGCATCCCGTCGGTCAAAGGGGTAGTGACCCTGGGCGCACCGTTTGACCCGGCGCATGTGGCGCATCACTTCGAGGACCGCATTGCCGAGATCCGCGAGAAGGGATCAGCTGAGGTGACCCTGGGCGGACGGCCTTTCCGCATCGGCCGCCAGTTCGTCGATGACATCGCCGCCGAGAACCTCGCGCCGGCCATTGCAGACCTGCGCGCAGCCCTGCTGATCTTGCATGCGCCGATGGATGCCACCGTGGCGATCGAGAACGCGGCGCGGATCTTCACCTCCGCCAAGCACCCCAAGAGCTTTGTCACCCTGGACGATGCCGACCACCTGATCAGCCGCGCCAGCGATGCGGAATATGCCGCTGAAGTTATTGCCGCCTGGGCCAGCCGCTACGTGGAGTTCAGCCAGCCCGCACCGCCCCCCGGCGCGCCCGAAGGCATCCTGCGGGTGACCGAGGCCGATCCCGCGGGCTTCCTGCAGGACGTGCAATCCGGCCCCGCGCATCACGCCTTTGCGGATGAGCCGCTGGCCTATGGCGGCACCAACCGGGGCATGTCGCCCTACGGGTTCGTGGCCGCGGGCCTGGGGGCCTGCACCTCGATGACAATCCGCATGTACACCCGCCGCAAGGGACTGCCTCTGGAGGGTATCAGCGTCGATGTCAGCCACAATAAGGTACATGCGCAGGACGCGGCCACCGGCAACCCGTCCCGCATCGACGAGTTCACCCGTGTCATCCACCTGCGCGGCAACCTGACCGGCGAGCAATCCGCCAAGCTCTTGGAGATTGCCGACAAATGCCCGGTGCACCGCACTCTTGAGCAGGGCGCGCGGGTGATCACCCGGATCGAACGTGAACCGGATG
>CAJXHQ010000061.1 GCA_913054485.1 uncultured Paracoccaceae bacterium | reverse complement strand
ACCCGACCATCGCCGGCCTTCTGAAGGCCGAAGGCTATGTCACCGGGCAATTCGGCAAGAACCACCTTGGCGACAAGGATGAGCACCTGCCGACAAACCACGGTTTTGATGAGTTTTTCGGTAATCTCTACCACCTGAATGCCGAGGAAGAGCCCGAAAATGAGGATTACCCCGGCGACGCGGTTCTGGCCGATGGGCGCAGCTTCCGCGAGGCCTATGGCCCGCGCGGGGTGATCAAATCATCGGCCGATGGCGCGATCGAAGACACCGGCCCGCTGACCAAAAAGCGGATGGAAACCGTGGATGATGAAACGGTGGCCGGGGCGATCGAATTCATTAAGCGCGCCCACGAGCAGGGCCAGCCCTTCTATGTCTGGTGGAACGGCACCCGGATGCATTTCCGCACCCATGTGAAAGATGAGCTGCGCGGCATCTCGGGTCAGGATGAATACGGCGACGGCATGGTCGAACATGACATGCATGTGGGCCAGCTTCTGGACCTGATCGACGAGCTGGGCATTTCAGACAACACCATCGTGCATTACTCCACCGACAACGGCCCGCATATGAACACCTGGCCGGATGCCGCGATGACACCGTTCTGGGGCGAAAAGAACACCAATTGGGAAGGCGGCTGGCGGGTGCCGTCAATGGTGCGCTGGCCCGGGCAGATCTAGGCTGGCGCGGTCTCCAACCAGATCATGCACCACATGGACTGGCTGCCGACCTACCTTGCCGCCGCCGGGCGCGACAGCATCAAGGAAGAGCTGAAACAGGGCGGCGTCCAGGCCATCGGGCGGGAATACAAGGTGCACCTGGACGGCTACAACTTCCTGCCGCACCTGCTGGGCCAGGAGGAGACCGGCCCGCGGAACGAGATCTTCTATTTCTCGGATGACGGCGACCTGACGGCGCTGCGCTTCCAGGACTGGAAGCTGATCTTCCTGGAGCAGAAAGCCTGGGGCACACTGCGGGCCTGGATGGAACCCTGGACCGAACTGCGCATCCCGCTGGTCATCAACCTGCGCCGCGATCCTTACGAGCGCGCCTACCGGACCTCCAACACCTATTACGACTGGCTGCTCGACCGGGCGTACTTCCTGGTGCCCGCGCAGGCCTATGTGGGGCAGTTTCTCGCAACCTTCCAGGAATTCCCGCCGCGTCAGAAGGCGGCCAGCTTCAACCTGGAACAGGTGATGGAGAAGATGATGGCTCCGGTCGGCGACTGATTTCTTCGCGACTGTGCAAATCTGGCGGGCCGCCTCAACAGGGCGGCCCGTTTTCATCTGTTGAACGGATGGACCCGCCTGCCCATCTATCCTACGCTAAAGACAGGTAAATCATGAGGCAGGCAAGTGTTCTCGGTTGTGATCAGCACCGGCGCGGTTTTGGCCATGTGGACTGTCGCCGGACTGTCCGCTCTCAGCGCTGCACGCACAGCACGCACGCCGCAGGGCGCCATGGGCTGGGTTGTTTTCCTGATGGCTCTGCCGATGCTGGCGATCCCGGCCTATATGGTCTTTGGCCACCACCGGTTCAAATCCTACCGCACCGCCCGGCGGGCCTCGCAGGAGCTGGTGCATCGCCTGCGCCCCCTGGGCAGCCACCCCGCCAGCCCGCCGGATACGCTGGGCATCAACCCCGCGCCGCTGGAAGCCGTCGCCGGACTGCCGGTTTCGGGCGGCAACTGCTGCGGACTTCTGGTGGACGGCGACGCCGCCTTTGACGCCATGTTCACGGCAATGGACCAGGCGCAGGATTACCTGCTGGTGCAGTTTTACATTGTCCGCGACGACGGGCTGGGGCGCAAACTCCGCGACCATATGATCGCCGCCGCCCGGCGCGGCGTCGCGGTCTGGTTCATGTGCGACCGGATCGGCAGCCACGCCCTGCCCCGCGCCTATTCCGGGACGCTGGCCAAGGCGGGTGTGAACCTGGTTGACCCGGCCACCCGCCGCGGCCCCAAGCACCGGTTCCAGATCAACTTCCGCAACCATCGCAAGACTGTGATCGCCGACGGCCGCGTCGGCTTTACCGGCGGGCTGAACGTGGGTGATGAATACCTCGGCAAGGACCCGTCCTACGGCCCCTGGCGCGACACCCATATCCGCATTGAAGGCCCGGCAGTGCTGCAATTGCAGCAGGTCTATGCCGAAGACTGGCACTGGCTGACCGAAGAGCCTCTGCTGGAGCTGCTGCATTGGGACACACCTGCGCAAGACAGCGGCATTCCTGTGCTGATTGCAGCCACCGGCCCTGGCGACAATACTGAGAACGGCTCGATGCTGTTCTTTTCCGCTATCGCCGCCGCGCGGGAAAGGGTCTGGATCGCCTCACCCTATTTTGTGCCCGACCTGGACGTGGTTGCGGCGCTGAAGAACGCAGCGCTGCGCGGGCTGGACGTGCGGGTGGTCGTGCCCGAGGTGATCGATCACCACGCGCCCTGGCTGGCTGCGTTTTCCTACTTCGACGACCTGCGCAGGGCCGGTGTGCGAATCTTCCGGTACCAGAAAGGCTTCATGCACCAGAAGGTGCTGCTGATCGACAACCGCCTGTCCGGCGTAGGCACCACCAACCTCGACAACCGTTCCTTCCGGCTGAACTTCGAGGCCATGGCCCTGATCTTCGACCAGGGATTTTCTGCGCAGACCGCAGCCATGCTGACCGCGGATATCACCCGCTCAGACGAGCTGCTGAAGCCGCTGGGAGAGCAGCGCCTGATGATCCGCCTTGGTGCGCCGGTGGCCCGGCTGTTTGCACCGCTGCTTTAATGCGGTCTGCCGCGGGAATCCATAAACCCGAAAATCCGCCCCATCAGCGCCACCAGAAAGGCGGTGGAAATGCCAAAGGCCAAAAGCCCGGTAACGGCCGCAAAGGCCGCAAAAATCCGCAGCCCCGGCCCCAGAACGATGTCGCCGTAACCCAGCGTGGTATAGGTCACCAGCGAGAAGTAGAGCGCCGAGTTCCAGTCGCCCAATGTGCCGGTCAGCACAAAGACCGTGGACCAGATCCAAACCTGAGCCGTATGCGCCGCAAGGATGAATCCCAGCGCGGTAAGAATCAGGATACCGTTTTTCGAGGTGCGCCTGAGATGCGCCCATTTATGGTGGCTCTTGTCCAGCGCAGAGGCGCAAGCCACCATCAGCGCGGCTTCCAGCACCACGCAGGCTGACAGGTACAGGCTGCCCCAAAGGACTTGCTGCAAGAGGGTCATGTGGCACCTTATCCAAAAACAAAACCGCCTCTAGCGTTACCAGCACTGCGAAATCTTTCAATAGCTTATCGCTTGCGCTCAAAGGTCAGGTGGACAGGCCGTGCCAGTTGGCGTCAGATGGGCGCGGATACTATCCCTGCGGGAGCGCGGCATGCTGGTCACAGTTCAAGACCTCTGGAAATCCTACCCCGGCCAGCCCCCGGAGCGCGCAGTACTGCGCGGTGCCCAGCTCTCGCTGGCCGAAGGTGAGGCCGTGGCGCTGACCGGTGAGAGCGGCTCTGGCAAGAGCACGCTGCTGCATCTCATCGGCGGGCTGGACGGGTTTGACCGGGGGGAGATCACGGTGGCCGGGCAGGCCCTCTCCGCCTTGGACGAGCCGGGCCGCGCGGCCCTGCGCCGCGGCCCGGTGGCCATTGTCTTCCAGCAGTTCAACCTTGTGCCGTCGATGACCGTGGAACAGAATCTCGCACTGCATGCCCGCCTGGCGGGCCGCGAAGACCGCAGCTGGATCAAGGCGCTCACCGCGCGTCTCGGGCTGGAAGGCCTGGGTGGCCGCTACCCGGAGGAACTGTCCGGCGGCCAGCAGCAAAGGGTTGCAGCCGGGCGTGCCCTGGCGGTGCGGCCTGCGCTTCTGCTCGCCGATGAACCGACCGGCAACCTCGACGAAACCGCCTCGGCCGCAGTGATGTCGCTGATGCTGGGCCTCGCACGCGAGACCGGCACCGCTGTGCTGCTTGCCACCCATTCCGAAACAATTGCCGCGGGGCTGGACCGCCGGCTGCACCTCAGCGGCGGGCAGCTGGCATGAGGCGCGCCGCCCTGCTCGCGCTGCTCTCGCACTGGCGCCGCCGCCCGCTGCAATTTCTGCTGCTGGTCACCGGCCTGGCGCTTGCCACCGCCCTGTGGACAGCCGTTCAGGCGCTCAACAGCGAGGCGCGCAGCGCCTATGCCCGCGCCTCGGCCCAGACCCGCCCGCTTGAGCTGCCGCAGATTACTGCCGAGGCAGGCTATATCCCGATCGAGGCCTATGCCCGGCTGGCGCGGGAGGGATGGCGGCTCAGCCCGGTGATCGAAGGGCGCTGGCGCTCCCCTGCGGGAACTGTTCAGCTGCTTGGGATAGATCCCCTGACCCACCCGCCCCTTGCCGCGGCGGCGGAGCGGCAAGAAGGCCAAGACCGGCTGCCCGGCCTGCTATCGGAGCGCGGCCTGCTGGTTGCGCCGCCCGGCCTGGCCGCGGCTCTCTCCTCCGCGCCCATGGGGCCGGAAATTGCCGTCTCTGCTGAACTGCCGCCCGGCACCGTGCTGACGGATATTGCCACCGCTGACAGGCTGCTGAACCGCAACGGCGCCCTGTCACGGCTGGTGGTCCTGCCCGGCCAGCCTGACACCCTGCCTGCCCTGCGCAGGATCTGGCCCGGGCTGGCTCTGAACGCAGCGGGCAGCAGCACCGGCCCCGAGGCGCTGACCGCCAGCTTCCACCTGAACCTCACCGCCTTCGGGCTGCTTTCTTTTGCCGTTGGGCTTTTCATTGTGCATGGCACTGTCAGCCTCGCCGCCGAACAGCGCCGCGGCCTGTTCCGCACCCTGCGCGCCATGGGACTGCCACAGCGCAGCCTTTCGGCGCTGCTGCTCGGCGAGCTTCTGGTGATGGCGCTGGCCGGCGGCGGTACCGGCATCCTTCTGGGCTACCTGACTGCCCAGGTTCTTCTGCCCGGCGTCAGCGCCACGCTGGCGGGATTATTCTCGGCACCGGCAGGCAACAGCCTGTCTTTGCGGGCCGATTGGATACTGGCCGGGCTGGGGATGGCGCTCGGCGGCACGCTGCTGGCAGGCAGTCAGGCCCTGTGGCAGGTCTGGCGGCTGCCGGTCCTGGCCGCCCCGGGTGCGTTGGCCTGGGCGCGCGCCAGCGCAGGATCTGCCCGCCGTCTGGCAGCGGCGGGGCTTGCCGCTGCCCTGGCCGGAGCGGCGGCGCTGCTGCCGGGCGGGCTGGCAGGCGGGTTCGCTTTCCTCGGCGGTCTGCTGCTGGGGACTGCCCTTTGCCTGCCGCTTGCATTGCATCTTGCAACCCGGCTGGCCGCACGCCGCGCGCATTCGCCTCTGGCGCAGTGGTTCTGGGCCGACCTGCGTGCCCAGCTGCCCGGCTTGTCGCTGGCGCTGATGGCGCTGCTGCTGTCGCTGGCCACCAGCATCGGCGTCTCCACGATGGCCGGCAGTTTCCGGCTGACCTTCACCGCCTGGCTGGACCAGCGCCTCGCTGCGGATCTTTACATCACCGCCCGAAACGATGCGCAGGCGCAGGAGATCCGCCTGTGGCTGGAACAGCGTGGCGCCGCTGTTCTGCCGATCCGCTCAACCGAAAGCCCGTTCCGCGGCGCGCCTCTGGAAATCTACGGTGTCGCCGATCACCAAAACTACCGCGAGAACTGGCCGGTTCTGACCGCGGCGCAGGATGCCTGGGACCGGGTGGCCGCCGGACAGGGGGTGCTGATCAGCGAACAGTTTGCCCGCCGCCATAGTCTGACCACGGGCAAGATGCTGTCCCCCTTGCCCGAAACCTCCTACCGGATCGAGGGCATCTACTCCGACTATGGCAACCCTAAGGGCCAGATCATCCTAGGGATCACTGAGCTGGACCGCCTGTTCCCCGCCCTGCCCGCCACAAGGGTTGCAGTCTATGCCAGCGCTGCCACCCCGCAGCCGCTTGACGGTGCTTTGCGCGAAGCCTTCAGCCTGCCGGGCAGCGCGATGATCAGACAGTCCGGCCTCAAGGAGCGCGCGCTCGCCGTGTTCGACCGAACCTTCCTGATCACCCGCGCGCTTAGCCTGCTGACTTTGGCGGTGGCCGGCTTTGCAATCCTGACCAGCCTTCTGGGCCAATGGGACCGCCGCCTGCCGCAGCTGGCGCCGCTCTGGGCGCTGGGGGTCAGCCGCGGGAAACTGGCCCGGCTGGATCTGTTGCGCAGCCTGGCGCTCACCTCCCTGACCTCCCTTCTGGCGCTGCCACTGGGCCTGGCGCTGGCCTGGGTTCTGCTCAAGGTAATCAACCCCGAAGCCTTTGGCTGGTCACTGCCAATGCACATGTTTCCAAAAGGATGGATGCAGCTCTTTATCTTGGCACATCTGGCCGCAGCACTGGCCGCCGCCATCCCCGCCATACGGCTGTTCCGCCTGCCTGCATCGCACCTTCTGGGAGTCTTTGCCCATGAGAACTAGGTTCCGAGCCCTTATCACTTTTCTGATCCTGGCCTGGCCGGCAACAGCCGCAGCGCAGGGCTATGCCGGGCTTGGCAGCACGGCGGAAGGCTTTGCCCTGCCTGAACGCGGCACCGCTTTGCAGTTTCCCCGCGACCACAGCCCGCATCCGGATTTCCGGATCGAATGGTGGTACCTGACCGCCAACCTGAAAGATGAGGATGGAGACCCGATGGGCATACAATGGACGCTGTTCCGCAGCGCCCTGCGCCCCGGCGACACCGAAGGCTGGGCAAGCCCGCAGATCTGGATGGGACATGCCGCCGTGACCACGGCAACGCGCCACACTTCCGCCGAGCGCCTTGCCCGCGGCGGCACCGGCGCGGCAGGGGTAACACCGGCACCCTTCAGCGCCCGTATCGGCGATTGGCACATGACGTCACCTGATACAGCGCTTCAAAACTTGTTTTTGGAGGCCTCCGGAGACCACTTTTCCTACAGCCTGCAACTGGCGGCGCAAACACCGCTCATTCTTCAGGGCGACCGGGGCTATTCCGTAAAATACCGCGACGGGCAGGCAAGCTATTATTACTCCCAGCCCGGCTACCGCGCCACCGGCACCGTCACGCTGGACGGTAAAGAAACCAGTGTCACTGGCAAAGCCTGGCTGGACCGGGAATGGTCGAGCCAGCCGCTGTCACCGGATCAGACCGGCTGGGACTGGTTCTCACTCCGCTTCGACACCGGTGAAAAACTGATGGGCTTCGTTCTGCGCGGGCCCCGCGAGGGCTTCACCTCGGGCAGCCTCATCGCTTCCGATGGCAGCACCACCCCGCTGCCGCCCGGCTCTTTCACAGCCTTGCCGCAGGCCTATTCGCCCTCCGGGGACGTGCCGGTCGCCTGGCAGGTCCAGGTTCCGGACCACGGGATCGATGTCACGGTCAGGGCCCTGAATCCCGATGCCTGGATGCAGCATTCCTTCACCTATTGGGAAGGACCGGTCACCGTGCACGGCAACAGGACAGGATCCGGCTATTTGGAAATGACCGGCTACCGGTAGGGCGGATCGTAATTCTACCGTAAAAACATAAGAGCTGATGTTCGGGTGGCTTTGTGAACAAAGCAATCAGAGTTATGCAACCGCAAGCGGATATTCCCTCCGAGACGACTCACCCGTTCTCAGGCCGGAACCGGAACACCGGCATTGAGCAAAACACTGAAACTGAACAATAAAGAATAGAAACGTGACCCTTTTAAGTGAATTGATTTCCCAAGATCCCCTGCTAAAAACTTTCTGGGCACTGGAAGTGCATGTCTCACGCGCTGCCCGCACTGTGCCGCAGGGGCTTCGCACACCGTTAAAATGCGATATTGAACCGGAATTCCGCTCGACCCCGCCAAAGTGGGAGCTGATCCTGACCGCCGCCTACGAACGCGGCCTGCGCGCCGCCTGACATTTCCCAGCTGTTTGGTCCGTTCGCGGCGTCTCATGACGCTTGCGGATAGACGGGCAGCACAGGACACATTATCCTTGCCCCGACAACCCGGACCAGCCGGGGAAACGCGAGGATTCTCATGAACTATCTCACTCCAGCCAGCTTTGCTGAAGCGGCGGCTTGCGCCCGTGATGCCAGCGGCGTGACACGGTTTCTGGCGGGTGGCACCGATGTGCTCGTCCAGATGCGGGCGGATATCGTGACGCCCGATACGCTCATTGATATCAAACACATAGACGGCGCTCGTGATATCACGCGCGCAGCGGACGGCAGCTGGATCATCGGTGTCGCCGCACCAGGCGCCGAGATGAAGGAGCACCCGGAACTGAGCAAGGATTGGCCCGGCCTGGTGGAAGGCATGGACCTGATCGGCTCCACCCAGGTGCAGGGGCGCGCAACGCTTGTTGGCAACCTTTGCAACGCCTCGCCTGCTGCTGACAGCGTGCCCGCCATGGTCGCGGCCGGCGTTGAAGTCTCCGTGACCGGCCCGGACGGCACCCGCCGCGAGAAAGCGGAGAATATCCCGACCGCACCCGGACGCACCTCGCTGGCTGCTGGAGAGCTGATCTCGGCCGTGCATGTGCCTGCACGCGGTGAAAACGGCGGCGATGCCTACCTGCGGTTCATCCCGCGCACCGAAATGGACATCGCGGTTGTCGGCTGCGGTGTGAACCTGCGCCTGGACGGCGATGTGATCACCGAAGCGCGCGTGTCGCTGGGCGCGGTCGCCCCGACCGTGCTGCTGGTTCAGGACTGCGCCGATGCGATCATCGGCACAACCCTGGATGACGCAGCACTGGAAAAACTGGCCGCAGCAGCCTCTGCCGCCTGCAACCCGATCACGGACAAACGCGGCACCGTGAAATTCCGCACCCATGTGGCGGGCGTGCTGGCACAGCGCACCGCAAAAATCGCCTACGGGCGCGCCAAAGGAGCCAGCAAATGAGCAAGGTTCACGTCACCACCAAAATCAACGGCGACAGCACTGAATACCTGTGCGACCCGCGCGAAACCCTGCTGGACGTGCTGCGCGACCAGCTGAACCTGACCGGCGCCAAAGAAGGCTGCGGCACCGGCGACTGCGGGGCCTGCTCGGTCGAACTGGACGGCCGGCTGGTCTGCTCCTGCCTGGTTCTGGGTGTTGAGGCAGAAGGCAAGGAAATCAGCACCGTAGAAGGCATTGCTGACGGCGAGACCCTGCACCCGCTGCAGCGCAAGTTCATCGAACACGCCGCCCTGCAATGCGGTGTCTGCACGCCCGGCATCCTGGTCGCGGCCAAGTCCCTGCTGGAAAAGAACCCGGACCCGACCGAAACCGAAGTGCGCTACTGGCTGGCCGGCAACCTCTGCCGCTGCACCGGCTATGACAAAATCATCCGCGCCGTGATGGACGCGGCAGCAGAAATGCGGGAGGCGGCATAATGGCCCTGGACGAGTACAAGCCGCAGTCAGGCGGATCCGAGCTGGAAGACAAGAAGCTGAAATACGTCGGCACCACCCCCGACCGCCCCGACGGGCTGGACAAGGTGACGGGCAAGGCGCGCTTTGGGGCCGATCTGTCCCTGCCGGGCATGCTGTTCGGCGCCATCGTGCGCAGCCCGCACGCCCATGCAAAGATCGTGAAAATCGACACCTCCAAAGCCGAAGCGCTGGACGGGGTGAAGGCCGTGGTGACCCGCGCAGATTTCGCCACCGGTATTGAGGGCGAAAACGGCTTTGTCCTTGAAAACGTCATGGCGGGCGAAAAGGCGCTTTATCACGGCCACGCCGTGGCAGCGGTTGCCGCCTCCTCAGCCCTGATTGCGCGCGATGCGGCCAAGCTGATCGAGGTGGAATACGAAGTGCTGCCGCATGTCACCGACGTGGACAAGGCGATGGCGACAGGCGCGCCTGTGATCAACGCCGATTACGTGGATGCATCGGTGCCGGAAGGCATGCACCCCAACGTGGTGCGCCACCACGAAAGCGGCCACGGCGATGTGGAAGCGGGCTTTGCCGAAGCCGACCTGATCGTCGAAGATTCTTATGTGACCGAAGCGGCCCACCAGGGCTATATCGAACCCAACGCCTGCGTCGCCCAGATGGGCAGCGACGGCAAAGGGGAGCTGTGGTGCTCCACCCAGGGGCATTGGATCGTGCAGAAAACCTGCGCGGCACTTCTGGGCATGGAAACCTCGCAACTGCGCGTCACCGCGTCGGAAATCGGCGGCGGGTTTGGCGGCAAGACAACGGTGTTTGTCGAACCCGTCGCCCTCGCGCTGTCGCGCAAAGCCAGCCGCCCGGTGAAGATTGCCATGCAGCGCTCGGAAGTGCTGCGCGCCACCGGGCCGACCTCCTCGGCGTCGATGGACATCAAGATCGGCATGAAGAAGGACGGCACCATCACCGCAGCCGAAGGCACCTTCCGCTTGCAGGGCGGTGCCTTCCCCGGCGCGCCGATGGAGTTTTCCGCGATGTGCGCCTTTGCCTGCTATGATCTGGCCAATGTGCGTCAGGTCGGCTGGGACGTGGTCGCCAACCGCCCGAAACAAGCCGCCTACCGTGCGCCCGGCGCGCCGATGGCTGCTTTTGCAGTGGAATCGGTGATTGACACGGCCTGCAACAAGCTGGGTCTGGATCCGGTTGAAGTGC